>JAEWCJ010000261.1 GCA_023390695.1 Pseudomonadota bacterium
CAGCAGCACCGCCGCGCAGGGTTCGGAAATCTTCATCGTCGAAGGCGACAGCGCCGGCGGCTCCGCCCAGCAGGCGCGCGACCGCAAGACCCAGGCGGTGCTGCCGCTGCGCGGGAAGATCCTCAACGTCGCCTCGGCCAGCAAGGACAAGGCCTCGCAGAGCCAGACGCTCGCCGACATCATCCAGGCGCTCGGCTGCGGCGTCGGCACGCATTACAGCGACACCGGCCTGCGCTACGACAAGGTCATCATCATGACCGACGCCGACGTCGACGGCGCGCATATCGCCTCGCTGCTGATCACCTTCTTCTACCGGCAGATGCCGCGGCTGATCGACAATGGACACCTCTATCTGGCGGTGCCGCCGCTCTACCGCCTGAGCCATAACGGCAAGACGTTCTACGCCCGCGACGACAAGCACAAGGAAGCGCTGCTGAAGCAGAATTTTCACGCCAACGCGAAAGTGGAGATCGGCCGCTTCAAGGGCCTCGGCGAAATGATGCCGGCGCAGCTGAAGGAGACCACCATGGATCCGTCCAAGCGCACATTGCTGCAGGTCGTGCTGGTCGACGAAGAACGCGCCAGGACCTCGAAGTCGGTGGATCAGCTGATGGGCACCAAGCCGGAGGCGCGCTTCGCATTCATCCAGGAGCGTGCGGAATTTGCCTCGGAAGAATTGCTCGACGTGTGATGCCTGCCGGCCACCGAGGCGGCAAGATGCGTCGGGCCCCGGTGATGTCTTTTCGTTGGCAGGACAGAACTTTCCTGCTGGCCGGCCTTGATGCGGCTAATTGCCAAGACTCAGACCGCCCTCCTTCACCACCGATTGCCACATCCTGATCTCGGTCTCGATGTGGCGGGCAAAGGCTGCCGGCGACATGCCGGAGGCCGCGGTTCCCAGCGCCGCCAGTTCGTTCCTCACATCGGTGCTGAGCACAATCTCGCGCACTTCCCTCGCAATCCTGTCGACGACGGGTTTCGGCGTGCCGGCGGGCACGAACAGCCCGCTCCACAGCGCGACATTGACGCCCTTCACGCCGGCTTCCGCCATGGTCGGCACGTCCGGCAGGACCGGCGTGCGCGACGTGCCGGTCACCGCCAGCACCCGCACCTTGCCGCTGATCACATTCGGCACGACCGGCGGCGGATCGGCGATCGTCATCGCGATTTTGCCGGCGATGATGTTATGCAGCGACTCGCCACTGCCCTTGGAGGGCACCGCAACGCCGAGCGCGCCGGTGCGCATCTTGAACAATTCCATCGGCAGGGTGAATCCCGGCGACGAACTCCCGTAAATTGCCTTGTCCGGATTGGCCCTGGTCCAGGCGACAAGCTCCGCCACATTTTTTGCGGGATGGCTGGCACTGACCACAAGCAATAACGGGAAATCGCCGATCATGGTCACCGGCGCAAAACTTTTCAGCGTGTCATAGGCCGTATTGGCGATGGCCGGTCCCATCGCCATCGCGCCGCTGGCGCCGACCAATATGGTGTGGCCATCGGCGGGCTGGCGCGCGACATACGCGGCGGCATCGCGCCCGCCCAAACCGGGGCGGTTCTCCACCGCGACCGTCCAGCCGAGCTTTTCCTGCAGCTTGCCCGCGATCAGGCGCGCCAATATGTCGTTGCCGCCGCCGGGACCAAAGCCGACCACCATCCGCACCGGCTTGCTCGGATACCCGCCTCGCGCATGCGCCGGCTGCAGACTGAAGCCAGTCAGCAGCACGAATAGCAGCGCGACCACTCGCACAGTGGTCCTGCGAGGTCCGGTCATGGCGTCCTCCGGCGAGCGCGATTGCGTACGGCAAAGAATCAGCCGCCGGCGCCCATTGTGACGCAAGCATAAGATGCCGGGGAAGAGACGCTAAAGCGAAATCGCGCGCCCACTCAACGTAGATTAATCGATTGGCAGGCCCGTATAGTTTTCCGCCAGCGTGATCGCCGCCGCTTCCGAGGTCGCCACGTAATCGAGTTCGGCAAGCTGGCGCCGGTGATCGAACGGCAATTCCCCGGGGAAGCGATGGAAAATCTGCGTCATCCACCAGGAGAAGCGTTGCGCCTTCCAGACGCGCCTGAGGCAGACGTCGGAATAGCTCTCGAGCCTGTCGGTCTTGCCGGACTTGTAGAACGCGTCGATCGCACGCGAGAGCACGCGGACATCGGCGAGTGCCAGGTTCATGCCCTTGGCGCCGGTCGGCGGCACGATGTGGGCGGAGTCCCCGGCCAGGAACAGCCGTCCATGCTGCATCGGCTCGCAGACGAATGAGCGCATCGGCGTGATGCCCTTCTGCAGCATCCGGCCTTCCTGCAGCTTGCAGGTGCCGCCGAGCCGGATATGCAGTTCCTCCCAGATCCGGGAATCCGGCCAGTTGTTGATGTCCTCGTCGTGCTCGACCTGGATGTAAAGCCGCGCGAGCGTCGGCGAGCGCATGGTGTAAAGCGCAAAACCGCGGTCGTGATAGGAATAGACCAGTTCATCCTTCGGCGGCGGCGATTCCGACAGAATGCCGAGCCAGCCGAACGGATATTCCCGCTCGAATGTTGCAAGCTTGCCGTCCGGAAAACTCGGGCGGCAGATGCCGTGAAAGCCGTCGCAGCCGCCAATGAAGTCGCAGGTGATTTCCTTCTGCTGACCATCATGCGTGAACCTGATCTTCGGCGTCGTGCCTTCGATGTCGTGCACGGACACATCGTCGACCTCGAACAGGATCTGGCCGCCATCGGCGAGCCGCCGCTCCACGAGATCCTTCACCACCTCCTGCTGGCCATAGATGGTGATGCCCTTGCCCACCAGCTTGCGGAAATTCAGGTGGTGCAGCTCGCCGTTGAAGCAGAGGAAATTGCCGTCATGAAACATGCCTTCGCGCTGCATGCGGGCGCCGACGCCGGTCTCGACCAGCATGTCGGAGGCCCATTGCTCGATCAGGCCGGCACGGATTCTGTTTTCGATATAATGGCGGCTGCGGTTCTCGATGATGATGCTGTCGATGCCGGCGCGATGCAGCAGATGCGAAAGCATGAGGCCGGCCGGCCCGGCCCCGATGATGCCCACCTGGGTACGCATGATTCCTCCTTGGGTCCCTTTTTTGTAACCCCCTACAGGGGCTTCCCGAGACGGAAAAGGGACGAATGCCGGATCGGATGGGATTTTTTCGGTGCCCGCTCCTTCCGGCGGATCGTCGCACAGGGCTGGGACAGGGAGCGCGAAAAGAATAGAGTTCCCGTCACGTCCTGCTGGCAGTCGCTAGTGTCGTGGTTCAGAAATTCGCTTCATTGTTGCTGCGAGTCCTGCAAGCGAATTTCTGAACCAAACAACACTAGAATCTTGAATTTGCTAGTGTCCTTTGAATCCGACGTTCGCTCCCGAGGGCGCTGCAAAATCAAGCGAACTTCGGATTCAGGACACTAGAGCGCAAATGACGGACCGTCCCGGCGATTTCGCGACCGCACCCGACACGCCAATTCCGTATCTCACCCGGATCCGCACCTATTACGCGACACTGGGTTACGGGGCGCCGTATGAATGGGCGCATTATCCGCAAGTGCCGTTCCAGCCGCTGACCAAGCCGCTTTCCGAATGCCGCGTGACGATCATCACCACGGCGGCGCCCTATCAGCCGGACAAGGGCGATCAGGGGCCGGGCGCGCCATATAACGCCGCGGCGAAATTCTACTCCGTCTATTCCGGCGATACGTCCAAAGACCACGACCTGCGCATTTCGCACATCGCCATCGATCGCGCGCACACCACCGCCGAGGATTCCGGCACCTATTTTCCCCTGCCCGCCTTG
>JAEWCJ010000293.1 GCA_023390695.1 Pseudomonadota bacterium
AGGCCGGCGTGCTCCAGCCCCCGAGGAAGCGGTCGAGGACCATGCCGGCGACCACGGCCACCGCCTGCAGCGTAAACGCGATCACGACATAGGCGGTCATCAACCACAGGGAGGAAGACATGTGCGCACCTCACGGGTATTTTCGGAGCCCATGTCTATGCCCGCCCCCCTGATGGGGCTCACCTGTAAACCTTGACAGGAGACGGCTTCCCCTATTCACCGCGCAGTGTCAGGGCTTGATCAGGCCCAGCATGGCGGATTTGACGGCCGCCTGGACGCGCGTCGCCACACCCATCTTGCGCATGGCATTGTCAAGATGGAAATTCACCGTGCGCTCGCTGATCTCCAGGATCACGGCGGCATCGGCCGAGGATTTGCCCCTCGCCACCCAGGTCAGCGTTTCCAGTTCCCGTTCGGTCAACTTGTAGTCGGTCTTGTCGGGGGTCTTGTCGGACGCGCCCGCAAGCCTGTTGCGGATGATTGCGAGAAGCAGCTCGAAATCGATGGGCTTGGTGACGTAATCGTCACAGCCCAACTGCCGGCCATGAATCTGGTGCACGCGCTGCGAAAACGCGGTGAGGAAAATGAACGGCACGCCGGCCGGCAGCAGCTTGCCATTGCGGATGCGTTCCAACACCTCAAAGCCCGAAACATCCGGCAGATCGATATCGCAGAGAACAAGACTGGGACGTTCTTCGAGCGCTGTCAGCCCCGCCAGGCCTGTGCCGGCGATGGAAATCCTGAAGCCCTCGCCCTCCAGGACTTCGGCAATCAGCTCGGCGGTTCCGGGATCGTCCTCAATGCAGAGGATGTGGGGTTGAGACACGAATTTCCTCCGACTGAACCTGCTCGATGGGCAAACCAATCCTGACAGTCGTACCCGCGTTCAGCGCACTCCTTATTTCGATCGTGCCGCCATGACTGTCAACGAACCGCTTGGCGACATAAAGGCCGATACCGGCGCCATGCACACCGCGGCTGTTGCGGGCCCGATAATACGGCGTAAAGATCTTGCTCTGCTCGTCTTCCGGGATCCCGCGTCCCTCGTCTATGATTTCCAATATCGCGGCACGCCCGTCGGTCGACCCCCGCACCAGTATCTTCTGTTCGGGCTGCGAATATTTGACGGCATTGGATAGGATGTTGTCGAAAATCTGACGCAACATGTCCGGATCCCCCCACACGCTCGGCGGCAGCATTTCGAGATCGCTGGCAATCGTCGTCTCGTGCGTTGCGGTGCTCATGACAATGTCGTCGATCAGCGCCTTCAGATCCACGTTGGTCGCGGCCATGTCCATCGTGCGCTCGCCGACTTCCGAGCCAAGCTGAATCTGCTGCACGACGGTCTGGATGTGACCAACCGCTTCCCGGATCTTGTCGGCGCGCACGACGACATCTGTCGGCTTTTGTTCCGGTGCGTTCTTTCTCAGCAGGAACGCCTGACCGTCGATCCGCGTCAGCGACGTTCCAATTTCGTGAGAAAGAACGTCGAGAAAACGGCGGCTTTCCTCCGCCTTGTCCTTTTGCTCGGCAAAGTCCGAGCGCATCCGCGCCTCCGCATCCTTGCGGGTCATCACAAGAAACGCGACGATCCACTGAGCCACGATGGCAATGCCGCGATTGGCGAAGAACACCATACTGTGCGCTTCTGTCGGCGGATTGATGAAGGACCCCAGCACCGACAGAAAGGTGGCGAGCGCCGCGCATAGATAAGCGGCATAGTCGCGGCTGAACAAGGTCAGGAAGACCAGCACCGCATAGATGAAGCAGATCGTGACGTCGTCCGGCGTGGTCAGAATGTCAAAAACAAAAACGACGCCCATCAGCGCGATGATGACGCCGAGGATCGCCAATTCCTTGAGGGCGGGCGGCGCGAGGCGGTGCGTCGGATCCGTGTCGGGAAGAGACATGATGTACGATCCCGGCCTGATTGGCTCTCAACGCTAGGCGCTGCCCGTATCGTCGAAGCCCTGACTGGAAATGGCCGTTCAGGGCTTAACGCGACGCATAGGGGCGTGAACCGGCCGGATCAAGGTTTTTTCGCGCTGGGAGCCGAAGACCCCGCATGGCGGTCTTTCCCGGGCCTCCATCCCACCCCAGGCACGCCGATGTCCCGACGCCGGGGCGCCGGGGCGCCGCCCCTCCACCTGCTACCGGCACCACTTCCGGCTCCAACCCAAAGGCTCCGCCTTCGACGAAGTTAACCGCTTGGCTCGTATTGTTGGCGCATGTATCGCCCCGCCGCATCGCGTAGCATGCAGAAAAGGATGGAAGACGACCGTGAAACCGATTGTGACGCTGACGCTCAATCCGAGCATCGACCTGTCCTGCCGCGCACAGGAGGTGCGCCCGATACGGAAAATCCGCACCTACGGTGAGCGCTACGATTCGGGCGGCGGCGGCATCAATGTCGCTCGCGTCATCGGCATTCTCGGCGGGTCCACCCTGCCGGTTTATCTTGCAGGCGGCTTTACCGGTGAGGCTTTCGATATCCTGTTCGGGCGGGAGAATATTCCGGGCAAGCGGATCAGCACCAAAGGGGCGACTCGCGTCAGCCACACGGTCTACGAGGAAATGACCGGCAAGGAGTATCGGTTCATTCCGGAAGGCGCCACGATCGAAGAGAGCGAATGGCAGGCGGCACTCGACGCCGTTGTCGCGGAGGATGCGGACTTTGTCGTCGCGAGCGGCAGCGTGCCGCGAGGCGCACCCGAAAGCATCTATGCCCTTCTCGCACAGCGGCTCGCCGGAAGCGGCCGCCGGCTCGTGCTGGATACCTCCGGCGCTCCGCTTGCGGCGGCCTTGCGGCACGGCGTCTACCTGGCCAAGCCCAGCATCGGCGAACTCGAGACGCTGATCGGCCGGCCATTGCCGGAGCTTTCGCTCGTGCAGAACGTAGCGCGCGAACTCGTCGCCAAGGGCGCAGCGGAAATCCTGGCTGTGAGCATGGGGCATAACGGCGCCGTACTCGCGACAAAACAGGAAACGCTGCATCTTCCCGCGCCACCGGTCACGCCGATCAGCGCCGTCGGCGCCGGCGACGCCTTCGTCGGAGCCATCACCTATGCGCTCGCGCAGGGTCGCCCCTTGGCCGACGCATTCCGGCTTGCGGTGGCGGCGGGCACCGCGACGGTCATCAGTCCCGGAACGGAGCTTTGCCGGCTGGAGGACGTCGAACGGCTCTACAAGAAACTGAAAGCCTAACCCTAGACGGAGACCGGTCGTGGATTGGGTGGAGCTTCCTCACCCCCCTCCCGGCCGGGCGCACCATGGCTGTACGCCGTGAGTCCGATCTCCATCAGTCTATTCCAAGTCGCTTCGGCACTGTCTGCGTAGCAGACGAGATTGAGATCGCCGGCAGCGATCATGCCATGCTCAACCAGCGCGTCCATGTTGACGACCGAGCGCCAGAACGCCTCGTCGAACAGCACGATGGGCAGACGCGGCACCTTGCCGGTCTGATAAAGCGTGAGCAGCTCGAATAATTCGTCAAAGGTGCCGAACCCGCCGGGAAAAACCACCAGCGCATTTGCCCGCATCGCCAGATGCATCTTGCGCATGGCAAAGTAATGGAAGCGAAATGTCAGCTCCGGCGTGGAAAATGCATTGGGCTCCTGCTCATGCGGCAGCGTGATGTTGAAGCCGATCGACGGCGCTCCTGCATCGGCGGCGCCGCGATTGGCGGCACCCATAATGCCGCCGCCACCGCCGGTGGCGATGACGTTGTCGCGCAGCCCGTTTTGCGGAATGCGCGCACCGCCCCGCTCGGACGCGATACGTCCGAATTTACGCGCTTCCGCATACCAAAATGATTGGCGTCCCGGGCCATCCTCACGCACACGGGCACTGCCAAAGACGACGATGGTGGAGCGCACACCCCAAGCGCGCAGCGCCTCCTCGGCCTTGGCATATTCCAGGAGAAACCGCACGCCCCGCATGCTGTCTCCGAGCAGGAAGTCCTGGTCGAGTGCAGGCAACCGGTAGGAGGGCGACGCAAGCTGGCGTCCGTTGGCTTTTTCTATCATGTCATCGT
>JAEWCJ010000328.1 GCA_023390695.1 Pseudomonadota bacterium
CGGCCTCCTCGAAATCCTGGCACATCATCTGGACGCGCGTGACGGCTGGGTTCATCTCGCCGACCTCTCTCTTGTAAACTCCGGAAATCGCCTTGATCTCGGCGCGGTGGCGGCCGAACACCTTCTCCAGGGCGGATGATATCTCGCCCACGGTGGCCTTGGCACGTGCCGCATCGACCGCGAGCGCCAGGAGGTTACCGCCTTGTGTCGCGCCATTGGTCAGCGCGGTGAGGGCGGATTCCAGCTTCTGCGGGTCGCGCTCCTTCTTCAGGCGCGACAGCTTGTCGATCTGCAGCGTCCGCACCGCCGAATTATCCACTTTAAGAACCTCGATCGGCGCTTCAGCGGTCGGCTTGTATTTGTTGACGCCAATGACGGATTGCACGCCGGCGTCGATGCGGGCCTGCGTCTTGGCGGCGGCTTCCTCGATGCGCAATTTCGGAATGCTGGCCTCGATGGCTTTCGCCATGCCGCCCAGTTCCTCGACCTCCTGGATATGACCCCAGGCTTTCTTGGCCAGTTCGGCGGTCAGCCGCTCCACATAATATGAGCCGCCCCAGGGATCGATGATGCGCGTTGTGCCGCTTTCCTGCTGCAGCACGATCTGTGTGTTGCGCGCGATGCGGGCGGAGAAGTCGGTCGGCAAGGCCAGCGCCTCGTCGAGCGCGTTGGTGTGCAGCGATTGCGTGTGCCCCTGTGTCGCCGCCATCGCTTCGATCATGGTGCGGGCGACGTTGTTGAACACGTCCTGCGCGGCGAGCGACCAGCCCGAGGTCTGGCAATGCGTGCGCAGCGACAGCGAGCGCGCATCCTGCGGCGAGAACTCCTTCATCAGCTTCGCCCAGATCAGGCGCGCGGCCCGCATCTTGGCGACCTCCATGAAGAAGTTCATGCCGATCGCCCAGAAGAAGGAGAGCCGCGGCGCGAACTTGTCGATCGGAATGCCGGCTTTCAGGCCGGCACGCACATATTCGATGCCGTCGGCGAGCGTATAGGCGAGTTCGAGATCTTGCGTCGCCCCGGCTTCCTGCATGTGATAGCCGGAGATCGAGATCGAATTGAATTTCGGCATGTTCTGCGCCGTGTAGGCGAAGATATCCGAAATGATGCGCAGGCTCGGCGCGGGCGGATAGATATAGGTGTTCCGCACCATGAATTCTTTGAGGATGTCGTTCTGGATGGTGCCGCCGAGTTTCGCGGGCGCGACGCCCTGTTCCTCCGCCGCCACGATATAGAGCGCGAGCACCGGCAGCACCGCGCCGTTCATCGTCATCGAGACCGTCATCTGGTCGAGCGGGATGCCGGAGAACAGCGTGCGCATGTCGTAGATCGAGTCGATCGCGACGCCCGCCATGCCGACATCGCCGGCGACGCGCGGATGGTCGGAGTCATAGCCGCGATGGGTGGCGAGATCGAAGGCGACCGACAGCCCCTTCTGCCCGGCGGCGAGATTGCGCCGGTAGAAGGCATTTGAATCTTCCGCCGTGGAGAAGCCGGCATATTGCCGGATCGTCCAGGGCTGGTTCACATACATCGTCGGGTAGGGGCCGCGCAGATACGGCGCGATGCCGGGATAGGTCTCAAGGAAGTCGATGCCGCTCAGATCGCCCTCGCCATAGGCCGGCTTCACCGCAATGCCTTCCGGTGTCAGCCAGTCGCCGCCCGCCTGTGCGGCCATACCGGTGGCGGCCTCGGCGAATGCGATCTGGGTGAAGTCAGGAATGGCGGTCATCCGTGGCTCTCACTTTGCGGGCATAAAACAGCCCCGACGCTAGTCCCGCACATGCTCCGGCGAGGATAAGTGCCCAGTAGGTATAGTCAACGAACGAGAAGGTGCCGCGAAAGGCAAGCGGCGGAACCAGCGCGCCGCCGACGCATCCGGCCAGCGGCGGGGAGCTGCCGCAGGATGCGCGCCGCAAGCGGCAACAATACGAAAGTCACCGGTATCGAGAGCGCAAAGGCCACCGGCAGCGCGATCAGCAAAACAGCGGGAAAGGCGGGCGGCAGCATGAGCAGGGGCTGCAGCACGCTGATCGCCACGACGCCGACAACGGTCGCCATCAGGCTGGCCAGAGGCGCAGGTGCGAGCAGCCGCAGGATGCCGCGCAGCTCCTGGCCAAAGCCCGGTGTCTGTGAGGCCTCAGTCATGGCCGACGATCTTGCTCATTTTCATCAAAGGCGTTGTTCTCGCGCTCCGCTCCTGCGCGCATCGCGGCGCGGGCGTGATGACCGAAGCCGCAGCCCTCATTTGTGGTCCGGGATTCCCAGTGCCGCATGTGCTGCGGTCAGCATGGCCAGCGCATCGCAGCCGGCATGGATGAAGTAACGGATTCCGGCCTTGCTGAACGCATCGGCGTGTTCGCCGGGACGGCCCGCCAGATAGATCTGCTGCGCGCCCGCCGCTGACAGCGCCTTCGCGGCGTCACCGGCCTGTTGCGCGTAAATCTCGTCGGACGAGCACAGGCAGGCGAGGGCCGCCCCGGACTGTTTGACGGCGGAGGCGAGATCGTCGCCGGCAATCTCCACGGTCTCGATGCCGCCGGCTTCGAAGAAGTTCTTTGCGAACATCGCGCGCGCGATGAAGTCGGCCGGGGTGCCGAGCGTCGCGAGAAACACCCTTGGGCGCGCGCCGGTTTTTTCCAGCACGCGGTCGGAGGCGTCGCGCAGCGCTTCATAGGGTTCAGCGAGGCGAATGCAGGGGAGCGCGGCGATCTGTGACTGCTCCCTCCCCCCTTGCTGGGGAGGGTTGGGAAGGGGGGCGGGCGCAACATCGAGAACCGAGAATGCATTCTCCGACAGATGCGGAAATTCGCTGGTGCCGGTGAGCGGATCCTTGCGCGTCGCCACCGCTTTCTCGCGGTCGGCGCGCGTCACCGCG
>JAEWCJ010000388.1 GCA_023390695.1 Pseudomonadota bacterium
GAGCATGACAACATCATAGGCCCATGAAATCCCTCTTCATCGACTGCAATCATCAGCTCGCACCCGTCTTCGACCGCGTGCACCGGCCCGACGATCCGCCGATCAGCGTCAACACACAAGCCTTCAAGAGCGAGGATCTGCCGCGCATGCTGGACGGCTATTCCATCGCCCTCGACGACCATTCGGCGATGCCAACCGCGATCATGGCGCAATGCCCATCGCTGAAGCACATCGTATTCCTGGGTACGGGCGCAGCAAGCTACATGAATATCGCCGAGCTGAAAGAGCTTGGCATCACCGTGCACACCATCCGCGGTTATGGCGACACCGCGGTCGCCGAACACACGATCGCGCTCATGTTCGCCGCGGCCCGCGACGTCGCGAAGCTGGACCGCACCTTGCGTACCGGCATCTGGAAGCCGCTGGAGGGCACGCAGCTTCTCGGAAAGACACTCGGCGTGATCGGCCTCGGCGGCATCGGCCGCGAAGTGGCGCGCATCGGCAAAGGCATCGGCATGGATGTCATCGGCTGGAACCGTACGCCGCATGCCGATATTACAGTACCGCTGGTCGGGATCGACGAATTGCTGGAGCGTTCGGACGTCGTCTCGATGAATCTCACCCTGGGCGACGAGACCCGCGGTTTCCTCAATGCCGACCGCATCGCCCGCATGAAGAAAGGCGCGATTTTCGTCAATACCGCGCGCGGCGCATTAACCGACGAGGCGGCGCTGCTGGAATCGCTCAAATCCGGCCACATCGCACATGCCGGGCTCGACGTCTTCACCACCGAGCCCCTGCCCGCCGGTCACCCCTTCACGCAGATGGACAATGTGACCATCACCGCGCATTCCGCCTTCCGCACCCTCGAGGCCTCGATGACGCTGCTGCGGCGCGCCATCCACATCGTCAAAGCGATCGTCAAATAGCAGGTTTCGGGGGGACGCACAGACCGGGCCTGGGAAACTTTCCTGTCTCTTCGGCGTTATTCACCGCCGGAGGGACAGCCATGCCTGATCAAAAGACACTCGCCGCCGTTGCCGCCCATGGGGCCTCACGCCTGCCCTCGGTCGAGGTCGACAGCTACAATGTCGAATTGAAGGACGACGAGGGCTTTCTTGGCGACCGCGCCAGCAGGAGCGCTTTCCGCGACATCATCGAGAATTGGCGCAAACCCTTGCGCAAGAGCGGCGAAGATCCGTTCGGCGATGAACCCACCGAGGACCTGTCCAAGAAAATGCTGGATGGTCTGCTCGGCAAAGGCGATCTCAGCAAGGATGATGCGGAAGCGGCCGGTGTGTTGCAGGGCGCGATCGAGGATTTTTCCCAGCAATTGGCGCTGATTGTGCGCCGTTTTTTGAAGCTGAAGGCCTGGGCGCAGACCGAGCGTATCGTGGTCGGCGGCGGCTTCCGCGCCGGCCGGGTCGGCGAGCTCGTGATCGGGCGAACGGCGGTGATCCTGAAAGCCGACAAGATCGATGTCGATCTGGTGCCGATCCGCAACGACCCGGATGAGGCCGGCATCATCGGCGCCGCGCATCTGGCGCCGGCCTGGATGTTCAAGGCGCATGACGCGATCCTTGGCGTCGATATCGGCGGCACCAACATCCGCGCCGGCATAATCAACCTCAATCTGAAGAAGAAGTCCGACCTGTCGAAAGCGAGCGTGTGGAAATACGAATTGTGGCGGCATGCCGACGAGGAAGATGTGAAACGCGAAGACGCGGTCGAAAGCCTCGCCGGTATGCTGCAACGCCTGATCGCAAAGGCGAAGAAGGACAAGATCGCGCTTGCCCCGTTCATCGGCATCGGCTGTCCCGGCAAGATCGAATCGGACGGTTCGATCGACCGTGGGGCCCAAAACCTGCCCGGCAACAGGGAATCGAGCCGCTTCAACCTCCCGAAAAGCCTGCACGAGTTGATTCCGAAGATCGGCGATGATGATACCGCCATCGTGTTGCACAATGACGCCGTGGTGCAGGGCCTCTCCGAGGCACCCTTCATGCAGGATGTCTAGCATTGGGCCGTGCTGACCATCGGGACCGGGCTCGGCAACGCAAAATTCACCAATCGGACGGCGGAATAGCGGGGCACACGCTGCTGCACGGCTCGCCTGGCGCGCAAGGCCGCGCTAGGAAGACGCTTCACACGTGAGGCGTCCCATGACAAAGCCTGTTCCCCTTGCCCTCAATCACGTCGGCATGACGGTGCCGGACATCTTCACTGCCATCGACTGGTATCAGCGCATATTCGGCGCCCGCCACATCATGGGACCGCGGTTGCTCGAAGCGGCCGCCAAGGCGACGCATGAGACGCCGGGTATTTTCGGGCGGCAATTCCACAAGGCCTATCAGGCGCATCTGTTGCTGGCGAACGGCGTCGGGCTCGAACTGTTTCAGTTCATCGAACCGCCGGTGCAAATGCCGGCGGAAAACATGCCGTACTGGAACCGGGGCGTTTTTCACATCGCGATAACGCACCCCGACGTGGATGCCCTGTCCACACGGATTGCCGCCGAGGGTGGGCGGAAACGGCATGAGCCGGTTGACTTCGTTCCCGGCAAGCCATGGCGGCTCTGTTATTGCGAAGATCCTTTCGGCAACGTGATCGAGATCATGTCGCACAGCTATGCGGAAGTCTTCTCCAACTGGCCGCAGCCGGGGATGACCGAATTGCCCACCTTTGTGGAGCGGCCCACAGCGCGATGACAGAAGCGCATTGACGCCCTCGCCTGCACACCTTCAGAATGAGAAAAAACGGAATGTGAGGGAGGTTTGCGTGAAGCCGGCGCCGTTTGCCTATGCGAAGGCCCATTCGGTGGAAGATGCCGTTGCGCTGCTGGCGCAGCACGGCGATGGCGCCAAGCTTCTGGCGGGCGGGCAGAGCCTGATCGCCACGCTCAATATGCGTCTGTCGGCCCCCAAACTTCTCATCGATCTCAACGGCATTGCGGGTCTGAGCGGCATCGCGCTGAGGGATGGCAGAGTGGAAATCGGCGCCATGACCCGGCATGTGGAGATCGAGCGCTCGGACGTGATCGCAAAGCACGTGCCGCTGCTGGCCATGGCGATGCCGCATATTGCCCATCCTGCCATCCGCAATCGCGGTACCATTGGCGGTTCGATCGCCTTCGCCGATCCGGCGGCGGAATTGCCGGCCTGTCTATTGGCGCTCGGCGGCACGGTCGAAATCACCGGGCGGCAGAACAAGCGGCTGGTGCAGGCGGACGACTTTTTCAAGGGTCTGTACGAAACCGCGCTCGGTCCGGACGAATTGCTCACCTCCATCCGCCTGCCGGCCGCCTCTCCCGATGCACGCCATGGCTTCGCGGAATTGTCGCGGCGGCACGGCGATTATGCGGTGGCCGGTCTCGCGGCATCGGCGATGGCTGACAACGGCAAGCTGAAAAACGTGCGGCTGGCTTATTTCGGCGTCGATCTGACGCCCGTACGCGCCAAGGGAGCGGAAGCTGCGCTGGCGGCCGGCGATATCGAGGAGGCGGTGGCGGCACTCGCCGCCGATCTCGATCCGCCTGACGACGTGCAGGAAACCGGCCCCGTCAAGAAACATCTCGCCGGCGTGCTGCTGCGGCGCGTGACGCAGCAAATGACAGGGACACGCGCATGAGCGAATTCCATGACATCAGCCTCACGGTGAATGGCGAGCGAGTCAGCGAGCGTGTGGATGCGCGCAAGTCGCTGGTCGACTTCCTCCGCGATGATCTGACCCTGACTGGCAGCCATGTCGGCTGCGAGCATGGCGTATGTGGCGCCTGTACCGTGCGCGTAAACAGTGAGATTGTCCGCGGCTGTCTCATGCTTGCGGTGCAATGCGACGGCGCTACGGTGGAAACCATCGAAGGCGTATCGGATAACGGCGAGATTGCCGACCTGCAGGACGCCTTCCAAGCCCGCAACGCATTGCAATGCGGCTTCTGCACACCCGGCATGCTGCTGACCGCGCAGGACCTCCTGGCGAGCGGTCACGTACCGAGCCGCGAGCATATCCGCGAACACATCTCCGGCAATTACTGCCGCTGCACCGGGTATCACGCCATCGTGGATGCGGTGGAAGCGGTGGCGCAGGCGCGCAAGGGGGCTGCCAAGTGAAAATCGTCGCCGATGTCCCCTCGCCGTTGACCGCGCTCGACCGGCCCAATTCCTATATCGGCCGCGCGGTGCCGCGGCCCAACCTCGCGCGCCTGACGCAAGGCCGCGCCCAATATGTCAGTGATGTCGTGCTGCCGCGCATGGCGCATGTCGCGTTCCTGCGCTCGCCTTATGCGCATGCGCGCATCGTCAGGATCGACAAGAGCAAAGCCGAAAAGGCGAAAGGCGTGATCGCGGTCGTGACCGGCGCGGAATTGTCGAAAGTCATCACGCCTTGGGTCGGGGTGCTGACGCATCTGAAGGGCATCAAGTCGGCGCCGCAGCACGCGATTGCCGTGGATCGCGCCTGCTGGCAGGGCGAAGCCGTCTGCACCGTCGTCGCGCGCACGCGTGCGGAAGCCGAAGATGCCTGCGAACTGATCGAGATCGAATACGAGGAACTGACGCCGGTCACCGATCCGGAAACTGCGCTCGATCCGGCGACACCCGTGATCCATCCCGATCTCGGCGACAACCTTACCTTCGAGCGGGCGCTCGATGCCGGCGAGGTCGATAAGGCTCTGGCCGAATCCGACGCCGTGGTGGAGGCGACTTTCGTTTTCGGTCGGCATACCGGCGTGACCAACGAACCACGTGCCATCGTCGCCGACTGGAATCCCGGCGACCAGCGTCTGACCGTGTACCAGGGCACGCAAGCCCCACACATGATGATGAACCTCTTCGCCAAGCATCTTGGTCTTGAGGAACATCAGGTGCGCGTCCTCACCAAGGATGTCGGCGGCTCGTTCGGCATCAAGGTGCACACCTATCCCGACGAAATGGCCGCGGTGGCGCTCTCAAAACTGCTCAAGCGGCCAATAAAATTCGTCGCCGACCGCATCGAGAGCTTCGTCACCGACATTCATGCCCGCGATCACCGCATCAAGGGCAGAATCGGCGTGATGAAGGACGGCACCATCACCGCCTTCGAGATCGACGATCTGACCGGCATCGGTCCCTATTCCGTCTATCCGCGCACGTCCGGCATCGAAGCCAACCAGGTCGTGAACCTGACCGGCGGTCCCTACAATTGTCCGAACTACCGGGCACGCGCACGCGTGGTGTTCCAGAATAAAAACGTCATGTGCCAGTACCGCGCGGTCGGTCATCCGGTCGCGACCGGCGTGACGGAAGGACTGGTCGATCTTGCCGCCGCCAAAATCGGCATGGACCCGACCGAGATCAGGCGGAAGAATCTCTATCGAGACGACGCCTATCCGGCGACTGCCGCTTCCGGCATCAAGTTCGAGAAGCTCTCCCACCACGCCTCGCTCGACAAGATTCTGGCGATGATGGACTACAAGGCGCTACGCGCCGAGCAGGAGCAGAAGCGCAAGCAAGGCATCCAGCGCGGCATCGGGTTCGCCTCCTTCATCGAAGTGACCAATCCGAGCGCGGCCTTCTACGGCGTTGGCGGCGCGCGCATCACCTCGCAGGACGGCGCCACCGTGCGGCTGGACGCCACGGGCGCGATCTTCATCCATTCCGGCGTCACCGAACAGGGCCAGGGCGCGGAAGCGGTGCTGGCGCAATGCGTCGCCTCCTCGTTCGGCGTGCCGATCGAGCGTGTGCGTGTGGTCACTGGAGATACGGACAATGTGCCTTACGGCGGCGGCACCTGGGCGTCGCGGGCGGCGGGCATCGGCGGCGAAGCGGCCTGGCAGGCCGGCAAGGCACTGCGCCAAAACGTGCTCGCCGCCGCGGCCAGCATCCTGCAGGCACAGGCGGACGCGCTCGACATTGTCGACGGTGTCGTTGTCGACAAAGGCACGACTCGCGAGCGCATCACCCTCGATGAGGTGGCGCGCATCTGCTACTTCCGTCCCGACACGCTGCCGCCGGGCTTCCAGGCGGAACTGATGGCGACCCGGCATTACGTGCCGCGCGCCTGGCCCTTCGCCTTCACCAACGGCATCCAGGCGAGTTACCTGGAGGTCGATACCGACACCGGCTTCGTCAAATTGCTCAAGCACTGGTGCGTGGAGGATTGCGGCACCGTCATCAACCCGCAGCTCGTGGACGAGCAGATCCGCGGCGGCATCGTGCAGGGACTGGGCGGCGCGCTGTTCGAGCATTGCCTCTATGACGAACGCGGGCAGATGCTGAACGGCAATATGGCCGACTATCTTGTGCCGATGGCGATGGAAATGCCGGACATGGAGATCGGCCATGTGGTGTCGCCCACCGCCGATTCCGAACTTGGCGCCAAGGGGGCCGGCGAAGCCGGCACCGCCGGTGCGCCGGCGGCGGTCATGAATGCGATCAACGACGCGCTGCGGCCGCTCGGGGCGCAGCCGCTGACGGCGATGCCGTTCACACCGGGACGAATTCTTAAGGCCCTGGGGAAGGTTTAGATCTCCGTTCGTTCCGCGAAGGGCATCCGGTTCATTGACCTGCATTTCCGCTTACGCGGGATTGCGCGGAAGGAGATGGACGAACACAGCCTGACACGCCAAACTCTCTGCTTGTTCGACAAGAAAATCTGGGAAGGAAAGCATGAACATCAAGGTCGGTCGCGAAGCCATCGAACGCGCCTCGCGCGAATTGAGCAATTGGGGCCGCTGGGGCAAGGACGACCAGATCGGGACGCTCAACCACGTCACGCCGGAAGACATCGTGAAGGCCTCCGGCCTGATCCGCACCGGCAAAGTGTTCGCGCTGGGCATCCCGCTCGACCGCAACGGCCCGCAGACCGGCCTGTTCGGCGGCCGTTTCAATCCCATCCACCAGATGCTGGCGACCGGCACCGACGCGGTCACCGGACAGCAGGACTGGAACAAGATCCGCTACGCCGATGACACCTTGAATCTGTGCGTCCAGGGCGCGACGCACTGGGATGCGCTCGGTCACATCTTCTACGAGGACAAGGCCTATAACGGCCATGACGCGAAGCTGATCGACTCGCGCGGCCTCTCTGTGCTCGGCATCGAGCATTCCAAGAGCAAGATGGTCGGCCGCGGCGTGCTGCTCGACATCGCGCGCCATCGCGGCGTCGACTGGCTCAAGGACGGCGAAGGCATTTCCAACGACGAACTCGACAAATGCGCGAAAGACCAGAATGTCGAGATCCGCAAGGGCGATTTCGTCATCATCCGCACTGGCCAGATGGAACGCTGCCTCGCGGAAGGCGAATGGGGCGGCTATGCTGGCGGCGATGCGCCCGGCGTGAAATTCGAGAATTGCTACTGGTGCCAGGACAAGCAGATCGCCGCGATCTGCTCCGACACCTGGGGCGTGGAAGTGCGGCCGAACGAAACCGACGAGGCCAACCAGCCCTGGCACTGGGTGGTGATCCCGGCCATGGGGCTGTGCATGGGCGAGATCTTCTATCTCAAGGAGCTGGCGGAAGACTGCGCCAATGACGGCATCTACGAGTTCTTCTTCGCCGGCCCGCCGCTGATCATCACCGGCGGAACCGGCTCGCCGATCAACCCGCAGGCGATCAAGTAGTCTGGACTTGCGCAAAATCTCTCACCGTCACCCTGAGGTGCGAGCGACGAAGTCGCAAGCCTCGAAGGGTGGCGGCCGATCATCCTTCGAGGCCCGCTGCGCGGGCACCTCAGGATGACGGCGAAAGGCAGGAGGAAATTGTCATGCCCCGCTATCTGAAACGCGGACTGTCCGCCGATGCCGTCGAAGCGGCGGACGCAAAGGTGCGCGGTACCGTCGAGGACATTCTCGGCGATGTGAAAGCGCGCGGCGACGCCGCAATCCGCGATCTGTCGAAGACATTCGACAACTGGGAGCCAGGGAATTTCCGCCTCTCCCCGCAGGAGATCGAGCACGCCATCGCGCAAGTCGCAAAGCGCGATCTCGAGGACATCAAGTTCGCGCAGGCGCAGGTTCGCAACTTCGCGCAAAAGCAGCGCGAGACCATGCAGGACCTGGAGGTCGAGACCCTGCCCGGCGTCATCCTCGGCCACAAACATGTCCCGGTGAACTCCATCGGCTGCTACGTGCCGGGCGGGCGTTATCCGATGGTGGCCTCGGCGCATATGTCGATCGTCACCGCAAAAGTTGCCGGAGTGAAGCGCATCATCGCCTGTGCTCCGCCCTACAGGGGCGGTCCGCATCCGGCGATCGTCGCGGCCATGCATTTCGGCGGCGCCGACGAAATCTATGTGCTCGGCGGCGTGCAGGCGGTGGCGGCGATGGCGCTCGGCACCGACAGCATCGCTCCGGTGGACATGATCGTCGGCCCCGGCAACGCCTATGTCGCCGAGGCCAAACGGCAGCTCTTCGGGCGCATCGGCATCGATCTCCTCGCGGGCCCGACCGAAACGCTGATCATCGCCGATGACAGCGTGGACGCCGAAATATGCGCGACCGATCTGCTGGGACAGGCCGAGCATGGTCCGACCTCGCCTGCGGTGCTGATCACCAATTCCGAGAAACTCGCGAAAGACACGATCGCGGAAGTGGAGCGTTTGCTCTCCATCCTGCCAACCGCCGATGCGGCGGGACAGGCGTGGAAAGACTATGGCGAGGTGATCGTTTGCGACAGCCTGGACGAGATGGTGTCGGAAGCCGACCGTGTGGCTTCCGAGCATGTGCAGGTGATGACGCGCGACCCCGATTATTTCCTCCACAACATGACGAATTATGGCGCGCTGTTCCTCGGGCCGCGAACCAATGTCGCCTACGGAGACAAGGTGATCGGCACCAATCACACGCTCCCGACAAAGAAAAACGCGCGTTTCACCGGCGGCCTGTGGGTCGGGAAGTTCCTCAAGACCTGCACCTATCAGAAGG
>JAEWCJ010000341.1 GCA_023390695.1 Pseudomonadota bacterium
GCGGCATGAAGCAGCGCGTGGCGATCGCCCGCGTGCTGGCGAACGACGCTGAGATGGTGCTGATGGACGAGCCTTTCGGCGCCCTGGATGCTATGACCCGCGAGCGGTTGCAGGACGAATTGCTGGATATCTGGCAGCGCACCGGGCTGACCGTGCTGTTCGTCACCCATTCCATCGAGGAGGCCATTTTCCTTGCGGACCGCGTTGTGGTGATGTCGCCGGGCCCCGGCCGCATCGAAAGCGAGATGCGGATCGAGCTGCCGCGGCCACGCGACGTGATGTCGGCGGCTTTCAACGAGATCCGGCGAGAATTGTCGCAAAAACTCCATAGCCATCACGGGCGCAAAGCGGCATAGAATGTCGGCAAGCCCCGCAAAGCGGGCGGCCGACAACATGCCCGAGGTTTCGCCCAAGGTTTGCTATGAACGACGAGATATGGCGCGGGATGACCCGTGCGGAGCTGGACGCCGCCTATAACAACACCGCCGCCGTCAAGCACAGCGCCGCAACGCTCGCCGAATGGAACCGGCGCAGCGCCGAATTGCGAGCCGCGCATCCCGAGACTCTCAATCTGGCGTACGGGCCGAAACTGCGTAACAAGATCGATCTGTTCCGCTGCGGCAAATCCGGCGCGCCGCTTCTTGTGTTCATCCATGGCGGCTACTGGCAGCGCAATTCCAAGGAGATTTTCTCCTGCATGGCGGAAGGGCCGCTGGCGCAGGGTTTCGATGTCGCGGTCGTCGGCTATACGCTGGCCCCGGACGCAACGCTGACAGAGATCGTGGCGGAAACGCATGCGGCGATCCGCTGGCTGCGCCAGGAAGGGCCGCGGCATGGTGTCGGCACTGGGTTGCTTGTGGTGTCGGGCTGGTCGGCGGGCGGCCATTTGACGGCCATGGCGATGACGCTGGATGAGGTCGACGCCGGTTTTCCCATCAGCGGCGTGTTCGATATCGAGCCCTGCTGGCTCAATTACCTGAACGACAAGCTGCACCTGACGGAACGCGACGTGGAGGCATTGAGCCCCATCCGCCATTTGCCGAAAGACGCCAAGCCGATGACGATCGCCTATGGCGCGTCGGAACTACCGGAACTGCAGCGGCAATCTCGGGACTACGCCAAGGCGCGCGGAGAGGCAGGCCTTCCGACCCGTCTTCTGGTGCTCTCCGCGCACGATCACTTTTCGATTCTGGAAGAGCTGATCAAGCCGGATGGCAAGCTCACCTCGGCCCTGTTCCGCCTGACCTATACCTGATCCGGTCAGAGCGGAATTTTCACGGTCTGGCCGCTGTCGGAGGATTTTACGATCGTTTCCAGCACGGCGACCCCGTTGACGATTTCCGCCGGATCGATCACCGAGGCCTTGCCTTGCGACGCGGCCTGCGCGAATTCCTCAAGTACCGCGCGCTCCTTGTCAGCTCTGACAAGTTCGATGCGCTTCGGTTCGCCCTCCAGACCGGCCACCACCAGATCGGCATCGCCGCGCGATTCCATCCACCCCTTGCTGCCGAAGATGTGCAGCCGCCAGATTTCGCCGGTGGCGTGCAGCGTGGTGAGTTGTCCTGTCACGCCGGAATTGAATGTCAGCAGGGCGGTGGTCACGTCGTCGACATCGACCGCGAGCACGCGGCGTTTGCTGACGGCGCTGACGCTCTGCACCAGCCCGCCGAAATGAATCATGCAATCGAGCGCGTGCACGCCACGCGCAGTCATTGCGCCGGCAGGTGATTCGGCGCGCGTCGCGCGCCAGGTGCCTTCCTTCATACGATAACCGGAGGGGCCTGAAAACTGCGCCTCGATATGCAACACCTCGCCGATGTCGCCGGCGGCAATGCGGCGGCGCATCTCGATCACGGCCGGCGCGTGGCGCCGGTTGAATCCCACACCGAGGGTGACGCCGGCTTTGGCGCAGGCGGCGACGGATTCTTCCGCGTCGCGCCGGGTGAGCGCGAATGGCTTCTCGACAAACACGTGCTTGCCGGCCTTTGCGGCAGCGACAATCTGGCGGGGATGATGCGAATGTGGAGTCGCCAGCACCAGGGCATCGAGGGCCGCGTCTGCCAAGGCCTCTTCGTCGCGTTCAAACAGCCGTAGGCCGAGTTTGTCCGCCTGCTCCTTGTGCTTGGCGGCGTCGCGCGTGATGACGGCATCGAACCGGATATGTGTGCTTTTGTTCTGCACGGACTCGACGAGCCGCGTGCCCCACATGCCGAATCCATTCAACGCCGCGCGGATCATGATGTCTCCTGCCTCAGAACCGAACACAGAACGAGGCGGTCCTGCGGGACCGCCTCGTCGAGCTTGTATGGTTTTAGTTCGCCTTGACGCCGGCGGCCTTCACCAGCGCCTTGTTCATGTCGACTTCGTTGTGCACGAGCTTGTCGAATTCAACCGCCGTCATTGGCATCGGATCGGCGCCGAGTTTGGTCATGCGCTCCTTGATCTCAGGCAGGTCGAGCGCCTTTTTGATCTCGGCATAGATCTTTTCCTGCACCGGTTTCGGTGTCTTGGCCGGCACGAAGACCCCGATCCAGAATTCATAATCGGAATTCGGTACGCCGGCTTCCACCGTGGTCGGAACATCCTTCAGCGCATTTGAGCGCTTGCCGCTCGACACTGCGATGGCCTTCACCTGACCCTCGTTCAGAAGCGAGCGTGCCGGCAACAAGGGGCTGAAATAGAAGTCGATGCGGTCGGCGACGACTTCGCGCAGGGCTTCCGGGGCGCCCTTGAAGGGAACGTGGACGGCCTCGAATTTCGCGCTCAGGCGCAGACGCTCGGCGGTCAGGTGCGAGGCTGTGCCCGGACCGGCCGAGCCGTAATTCAGCGAGCCGGGCTTCGCCTTGGCCGCGTCGACCAGATCCTTGACCGTGTTGTAGCCCTTGGTCTTCGACACGATCAGGACGTTCGGCAGATTGGCGATCGGAATGATCGCCGCGAAATCGTTCAAGGTATCGAAAGGCAGGCTGGAATAGGTCGCCGGCGTCACCGTATGCGACGACGAATTGAACAGGATCGTGTGCCCGTCCGCGTCCGCGCGGGCCACTTCGGCCATGCCGAGCGTGCCGCCGGCGCCGACCTTGTTCTCCACCACGACCGGCTGGCCGATGCTGGCCGATACCTTGTCGAATACGGCGCGGGCGATGATGTCGGTCGCGCTGCCGGGGCTGAACGGAACGACGACCTTGACCGGCTTGGTCGGCCAGGATTGTGCAAACGCCGGGCTCTGAACGGCCAACAGCGCGGCGCAGAATGCGCCAAACCACATACGCTTCATGGATTTCCTCCTTTTCGCGGGTCCCACCGCGTCTTTTTGCGCGCTGGCAGGAGCTATACGTCAGAATGCGAGAAGGAGGAAAGTGCCTTCGCTTGTTTCACAATGCAGAAAACGCCGGAACGATACCCGTACGAGCTTGCCCTCAGATGACAATGCTGGGGTTGCGGATGCATTGGTCGCATTCCAGCAGGTTGATCTGGCGCACCTGGATTTCCCAGCGCCCGTTCTGCTCGACGTAGCGATGCCCCGCCCAGCCGGGCAGGTAGCGGGTTTCGAAACCGCGAAATTCGCAGATCTGGAAATTCGAGCGCACCATGCGGATGTTCGGCTGGCCGGTCCGGAACACTTCGACATTGCTGACCAGACGCACCGTGCGTGATTTCGGCTTCTGCGACCAGGCGAAGCCGGTGCGCAGCCGATAGACGCGGTCCTCCATGCGGCGGCGGTCGTCGAAGGAGATGGCGATTTCCCGCCGCGGGTCGCCACCGGTGACGGTCGTCGGCGCCCAATAGACGCATTCGGGGGAAAACAATTTGAGCCAGTCTTCCAGACGGTCGGTGTCGAGCAGCCGCGCCTCTTCCTCCAGCAGGCGGCGGAACATGTCGCGCTCCGCCACGTCGGTGACGACGAGGTCATCGCGCTGCCAGTTGGTGTAGGCCTCGATCACCTGGTCGTAGAGATCGTCGTTGATATAGAACGACGTCCGCGAGGGGTCGTGGGGCGTGTGCACGTTCATGTCACGGCTCCCGCTTGATCTGGATGTTCGGCTCGGTCTGCATCAGACGCCGCCATTCCTTGATGTATTCACGCATGAACATTTCGTCCGTCGCCGGTGCCTTGATCACACCATGCTCGTCGGTGGTGATACGGCCGGGAATGTCCATGCCGCGATGCATATAGACCCATTCGTCCTCGAAGGCTGCGAGCCCGCGCTGGATCTCCTCGAAATTGGCAAGGTCGTCGACCTCGCCGAAATTCGGGAAACCTTCCTGCGTGCGCATACGAAGCGCATTGATCAGTGGCAACGCATCGCCCCACACGCCTTCGTCGTCGACGACCGCGGTGCCATACCAGATCGCGTTGGTCTCGGTGACGCTGAGCGGTTCGAAGACCTGGACGTGATTGCCGAGAATGGAGAGGTTCGGAAAGATGTTGATGTTGACGGGTTCCGACGCGGCGAGATCGAGCGCTTCGTCCGCGCGGTCGCCCAGCCTGCGGCGGAGTTCCGCCTCGTAATGCTCCATGCCGGGATGCGGGCCTTCGATCGCCCACATCGCGCCCGGCTTGATCTCCATGTTCGGGCGCTTGTCCTTGTAGTGATGCCCGTGGCCGAAATACTTCATGTACATGGGCGCGCTGTCCGGCCGGCCCTTGTAGAAGGACATGCCCTTGTCGGCCTCCTCGACCAGCCGGTTCTCCATGTCGAGCAGTGAGCGGTGTGAGAACACGACGTGATAGCCGTCGCAGGAATTGTCGTAGGCCAGCTTCCAGTTGCCGCGATACATCAGGCGGTTGGCTTCGCAATAGGCGACCTTGCCGCCGGGATGGCGATCGAGCCATTCGTCGAGCGGGCCTCTCACCGGGCCGAGATATTCATCGAGCGGCGGTGCATCCATGTTGAGCGTGCCGAAGATGACGCCGCGATAGGATTCGACCCGCGGCCCCTGCGCGACGTGGAATTTTGAGTCCTTGAAGTCGGTCGCGTAACCGTCGGGCCACGGCACGTTGCGCAGCTTGCCGGTATTGTTGAAAGTCCAGCCGTGATAGGGACAGCGGAAGACGTGCGCCGATCCCTTTTCCAGGCGGCAGAGCGTTGTGCCGCGATGCGTGCAGCGATTGTAGAGCGCGCGGATCACGCCGTCGGAATCGCGCAGCACGATGATCGGCCGCAGCCCGAGCTTGCCGGTGATGAAATCGTCGTTCTTCGGAATCTGGCTCTCATGCGCCAGATAGACCCAGACCGCGCCGAAGATATGCGTCATTTCGGCAGCGAAGATCGCAGGATCGGTATAGATCGACTGATGCACGCGATCGTCCTGCACCAGATGATTGAAATCGTAGCCGGGGCCGTTGAAGCCGGGCCGATTGTGTCCCGCGGTCTTGTCCAGCATGGCTCAGCTCCTGTTTCTGCGCGGTCGCATGTCCTGGCGATGCGTCGTTGTGAGCGCTGCCGGCACATGTCCCGCTAGAAGAAATCGAAATACTCGTTCTGTTCCCAGTCGCTCGGCTCGTCGGCCGGCGCCTGGCGGCCATGGTCTTCGCGCCAGCGCGCATAACGCCCAAGCTCGTTGCGCTTGAGCTTGAGGAAATAGTCGAGAAACACGTCGCCGAATTGCGCGCGGTAAAGCTCGGAACTTTCCAGTGCGGTCAGCGCATCGTCCAGGTTGTTGGGAAGCAGCGGATATTGCGACGCATAAGGGTTCAGTTCCTGCGGCCCCGGATCGCGTTTGCTGGCAACGCCGTCGAGGCCGGCAATGATCTGTGCGGCCATATAGAGATAGGGATTGGCCGAGGGCTCTCCGGCGCGGTTCTCGATGCGCGTGCTCGGATCGCCCGGCGCGCCGAGGACGCGCATCATCACGCCGCGATGATCATAGGCCCAGGTAGCGCGATCGGGCGCGAGCGAGTTGGGGCGGAAACGCCGATAGCCGTTGATGGTCGGCGTGGTGAAGGGTGTCGCCGCTTGCGCGTGATGCAAGAGGCCGCCGAGATAGTGCAGGCCGAGCGGCGACAGCGGGTCGCCCTTTTTTGCCGGCATGAACAGGTTCTTGCCGCTCGCGTCGGTGAGCGACTGGTGCAGATGCCAGCCGCTTGAGTAATAGCCCTTGATCGCTGGCCGCGCCATGAAGGTCGCGAAATAGCCCATGCGGCGGCAGATCTGCCGGGTCGCACTGCGGAAGAGAACGAGATTGTCGGCAGCCTCCAGCGCCGGGCGCGGCGCAAATGTGCACTCCACCTGCCCCGGCCCCCACTCGTTCTCGATCGAGCGCAACGGCAGGTCGATCGCCTCGAAATGCTCCGCGAGCGCGGACAGCACCGGCTGCATCAGATCAAAATTGGATTCGGAGTGATAAGAATAGCCGGGTTCCGCCGGCAGGGTGCGGATCGGTTTTCCGCGCGTGCCGGGAATGCCGATATTCTCTTCGCCGAGACGGTCGTCGGCGACGCGCAGCAGATACCATTCGACCTCAAGGCCGACGGCGAGACCCTTCTTTTGATCTTTCAGGCGCGCGAGCTGCCTGCGCAGCAATTGGCGCGGCGAGAAATGAAACGGGATGCCGGTGTTGAAATATTCATCGCACAGGATCCAGCCGATACCGGGCGCCCAGGGCAGCACGCGGAAGGTCATCGGATCGGGCACGATGGTGAGGTTGGGTGAGCCGGTCATCTCCTCCAGCCCCATGCCGCCGCCGGGCGTGAAGGAAGAGAACGTGCGCGCGCCGGAGGCATCCAGCGTCGTGGTCGCGACGTTGATGTTGTAGCCGTTGGTCAGCGCCGACAGGAAGGCCGGGACGGTCACTTCCTTGGTGCGGGCATGGCCGTGGGTGTCGGACCACACCACCCGGATCAGCCTTATTTTTTCTGCCTGGATACGGCGCTTGATCTCGGCGGCGCGGCGCTTCTGCTCGGCGGTCCAAAGGCCGTATCGCTCGATGAACGACGCCGGCCGTGTGGTCTGGGCTTTTCCGGATTTGCTGGACCGATAGAGCATGGCGAGACCCATGATGTTTCGGGCGATGGAAAATATACCCGGACTCAGCCGATGGCGGCCCCGGACAGCCGCTTCGCTGGAATCATTCTCAAAAATTGATATAGATTGATCAAATGAATTATCGGTCTGAATTCATATCGAAAGGGACATATGTCCCGGCCTAGCGCGAAAGGGGCGGCGAGCCGGCCCGGGCAGACCTTGCGCCGCAGAGTGCGTTTGCGGCAGCTCGAATTGCTGGCGGCGCTGGATCATGCGCCGACCCTGAGCGAGGCGGCGCGCGAGGTACGGCTGTCGCAGCCGGCTGCCTCCAAATTGCTGGGCACGCTGGCGAGCGATCTGTCGATCGAACTGTTCGAGCGCTCCGGCCGCAGTCTGCGGCCCACTGCAGCCGGCCGCGCCCTGATCCGGCATGCCGCCAATCTCGTCGGCAATCTCGATCGCGCGCAGGCCGATCTCGAAGCCATTGAGAGCGGCCTGATCGGCGTCACGGCGATCGGTGCGGGAGTTGGGGCCTGCTACGCGCTGGTGCCGCGCGCGCTCTCGCTGCTGCTGGAACAGGCACCGGGAATTGCCGTCACTCTACGGGAAGGCCCGATGGAGGAGATGTTCTCCATGCTGCGCGAAGGCCGGCTCGATCTGGTCGTCGGCCGGGTCGATTCCGCACTGGTCGAGCGCGATTTCGTGCTCGATGAACTTTACGATCCGCCGATCCATATCGTTGCCGGTCCGCAGCATCCATTGGCGCGTGCGCGCCATGTGACCTGGCCGACGCTGGCGGAACAGGAATGGATCCTGCCGCAGGAGGGCACGCCGATGCGCGCGGGAATTGAACGCATCTTCCAGCGCGTGCGCCGGCGGCCGGCGCGCTGCATGTTCGAATCCTCATCGATCCAGACCAATGTCAGCCTGCTCAATGCGCGCAACATGCTGTGGGTGCTGTCGGCGGATATCTCCGCCTATTTCGAGAAACTCGGCTTGCTGTCGATCCTGCCGGCCGAAGCCCTGGGCGGACCGGCGGCGCTGTCAGCCGTGCGTCTGCGCGATCGCAGCCTGTCGCCGTCTGCTGCGCGCCTGATGGAATGCATGCGCGCGGCGGCCAGGGAAGTGGCGGCAGTGGCGAGGCATGTAAAATTTCATAATGGCAAAAACAGCCGAGAAACTGCGCTTTCTGCGGGTTCCCGCGATACATTATCGTCGACACGCAAGATAAAGGCGTGACAAGAGAGCGCGACAAGGCGGCGTGCTCGCGATCAGGTTGCCGCAAGGAGAAGATACGTGCCCAGCGGAATGCGTAAAGGACTGACCAGTTACGGCGACAGCGAGTTCTCGCTGTTTCTGCGCAAGGCTTTCATCAAGGCCATGGGCTATTCCGACGACGCCCTGGACCGGCCGATCGTCGGCATCACCAACACCTATTCCGATTTCAATCCCTGTCATGGCAATGTCCCGCAGCTCATCGAAGCGGTGAAGCGTGGCGTCATGCTGGCCGGTGCGATGCCGATGGTGTTTCCCACCATCTCCATTCATGAAAGCTTCGCCTATCCGACCTCGATGTTCCTGCGCAATCTGATGTCGATGGATACCGAGGAGATGATCCGCGCGCTGCCGGTGGATTCGGTGGTACTGATCGGCGGCTGCGACAAGACCACGCCGGCGCAGGTGATGGGTGCGGTCAGCGCCGACGTTCCGGCGATCGTGCTGCCGGTCGGACCGATGCTGGTCGGACACTTCAAGGGCGAGGTGCTCGGCGCCTGCACGGATTGCCGCAGATTGTGGGGCGAGTTCCGCGGCAATCGCATCAGCGGCGAGGATATCGAGGTTGCGAATGGGCGGCTTGCGCCGTCGGTCGGCACCTGCGGCGTGATGGGCACCGCGAGCACGATCGCCATCATGATGGAAGGCCTCGGGCTTGCGTTGCCGGGCAGCGCGTCAATTCCGGCGCCGCATGCCGACCGCATCCGTATGGCGGAAGCGACGGGCAAGCGCGCCGCCGCAATGACCAAGAACGGACCGAAGCCGTCCGACATTCTCACCAAGGACGCGTTCCACAACGCGATCGTGATGCTGCAGGCGATCGGCGGTTCGACCAATGGCGTGGTGCATCTGTCGGCCATTGCCGGCCGCACGCAGCATCCGCTCACGCTTGAGGAATTCGACGAGGTCGGCAGGACGACGCCGGTGCTGGTCGATCTCAAGCCGTCTGGCGATCACTACATGGAGCATTTCCATCAGGCCGGCGGCGTGCCCCGTCTGATGCAGGAATTGAAGGACGTGCTGAAGCTCGACGCGCCGCATGTTGCGGGCGGCACGCTGGGCGATGCGATCAAGATCTACGACGACGTGCCGGGCCAGACCGTGATCAAGCCGCGCAATGCGCCGCTGAAGAAGGAGGGCGGGCTCGCGGTTCTGCGCGGCAATCTTGCGCCGCGCGGCGCCGTCATCAAGCAGGCAGCGGCGTCGCCGAAGCTGATGCAGCATGAAGGCCGGGCGGTGGTGTTCGAATCGGTCGAAGACATGACCAAGCGCATCGACGATCCCGAGCTCGATGTCACCGAGACCGACGTGCTGGTCATGCGCAATGCCGGCCCGATCGGGGCACCCGGCATGCCGGAAGCCGGATATCTACCGATCCCGAAGAAGCTGGCGCAGAAGGGCATCAAGGACATGGTGCGCATTTCCGATGCGCGCATGAGCGGCACCGCTTTCGGCACCATCGTGCTGCATATCTCGCCGGAAGCGGCGGCGGGCGGGCCCTTGGGCCTGGTCAGAACGGGCGACCGCATCCGGCTGGACGTCGCCGCGCGGCGTATCGATCTTTTGATCGAGGACGCCGAGCTGAAGAAGCGTGCGACGGAATGGAAGGCTCCGCCGGTGCCGGAGGTTGCCCAGCGCGGTTACGCCAAGCTCTACCGCGAGCATGTTCAGCAGGCGGATGAAGGCTGCGACTTCGATTTCCTCGCCGCGGTGAGCAAGAAATAATCGGCCTATTGGCGTGCGACGCGCGGTGCGGGTTCGCTCGGTTCGAGCGGGCCCGTCGGCGAGCGCTGCCATAGCTGGCCGCTGCGGCCGCGCTCATAGCCGTGTTCGAACAGGCTGCGCATATAGCCGGTGTCGAAGCCGGGCTTTTCCTGGTTGGGGAAGTTGTCGTCAATGGCGGCGAGATTGAGTTCCCAGCCTCGGCGCTGCATGAATTCATAGGTTGCAAGCAGCGTGTTGCGCGTGTTGGCGCGTACGGAGGTCGCAAATGCGCGCACCGCGATCTGCAGGGTGCTCGGCTTCACCACTTCGAAATACGGGCCCAGCTTGCCGTTGACGATGGCATAGAAGCGCGGCTTCACATTGGGCGCCAGAACAGGACGCCTAGCCAGCAGAAGGGCTTCCGGGACAACGAGGATGTTGGCGGTGACGCCGCCGTCGACATGCATTTCCGTAAATCGCTTGCCGTTCGCTTCCACCTCGATCAGCACCGGTGAGAAAATGCCGGGAATGCTGGCCGATGCCTCCATCACACGGCGGAACAGATCAAGCGCGCCCGGATCGCCGCTGGTTGCGATCCTGCCCATGTCCCAGATCATGGTGCGCTGGGCGTCCAGATCGGTGGTGACGATGAACAGCCGCCGCCCGGCGCGATATTCATGCGCAACCGCTTCCAGCGTGTTGGCATCGACATATTTGGCGATCAGCTCCTTGAGCGGCGCCGCCTTGAACAGTCCGCTGCCGAACAGCCCGCTCACCCCCTGGAACTGGAGGAAGTTCTCCATTTCGCCGCTGGTGAAGACGCTTCTCAGGACCTCGTCATAGCCGGAGCCGAGGAAGGCAAAAGGCGCGATCAGCGCGCCGGCGCTGGCGCCGGTGACGATGGTGAATTGCGGGCGGTTGCCGCGCGCGGTCCAGCCGGTCAGCAGGCCGGCGCCGAAGGCGCCATCGGCACCGCCGCCCGACAGCGCCAGGATGGCGGGCTGCCGGGTATGGGTACCGGCATAGCGGGACCGGATGGCGGGATCATCAGCCCAAACGCGTGCATCCGGGATACCCGGAATACGGGCCTCGGCTTGTTCCTGCGGGGTATAGGGAATGCGTTCCACGGTTGCGCAGGCCGCGATGAGGAACGCGCAAGCCACCAGCGCAAGCCACGAGATGACCGATCTCGCCCGAAAACCGCAATCCACCCCAATCATCCCACCAACCCAGGGTCCCCCGACCCGTATTGCGAAGCGATCACACAAGCATGTCCAGGTTCGCTTCCACTTAAATTGCGGCGATCTCGTGGGGTATCGTTAATGAATGGTATATGAGCGGATGGCTCGTTCGTTCCTGTTCGCCGCATCGCAGGACACTTGAATCCGTCGGCTTTTTGGCTACCCGATTAACAAGCAACGCACAAACTCGGTGAGGAAATTTCCATGGCGAAGTCGCGCAAAGTCATCATCACCTGCGCCGTTACCGGCTCCATTCATACGCCGTCGATGACGCCGCATCTGCCGGTGACGCCGGAAGAGATCGCCGATGCCGCAATCGGCGCCGCGGACGCCGGCGCCGCGATCGTGCATCTGCATGCGCGCAATCCGCAGGACGGCCGGCCCGACCAGACTCCGGAAGCCTTCGCGCCGTTCCTGAAGGTGATCAAGCAGCGCTCCGATGTCGTCGTGAACATCACGACCGGCGGCGCGCCGACCATGGCGGTGGAAGAGCGGGTGCGTCCGGCCGCGACCTTCAAGCCGGAGGTTGCGTCGCTCAACATGGGCACGATGAATTTCGGGCTGTATCCGATGCTCGGCCGCTTCAAGGAGTTCAAGCACGACTGGGAGCAGCCCTATCTGGAAGGCACCCGCAAGGGCTTCTTCAAAAACACCTTCGCCGATATCGAATACATCCTCACCACCTGCGCCGAGAACAACACCCGCTTCGAGATCGAGTGCTACGACATCGGGCACCTCTACACACTGAAGCATTTCCTTGACCGCGGCGTGGTCAAGCCGCCGCTCTTCGTGCAGTCGGTGTTCGGCATTCTGGGCGGTATCGGCACCCATCCGGAAGACGTCGCGCATATGAAGCGGACTGCAGATCGTCTGCTGGGCGCCGAAAACTATCACTGGTCGGTGTTGGGGGCCGGGCGCTTCCAGCTTCCCATCGCCGCCCAGGCCGCCGCCATGGGAGGCAATGTCCGGGTGGGCCTGGAAGACTCGATCTGGCTGGGAGCCGGGAAGCTGGCGGAGAGCAATGCCGCCCAGGTGACCATGGCCCGCAAGATCATCGAAGGTCTTGGGTTGGAGATCGCCAGCCCGGACGAGGCGCGTGAGATTCTCTCCCTCAAGGGCGGCGACAAGGTTGCATTCTAGGAGACCTGCGCCGCATGGTCGCTGAATTGGCGCCTGCCGGATTGAACAGTCGCCAGATCGATATCTGACCTCTAAAAAGGTGCATGCCCCATCATTCGCCTCTGATCTCGACCATTGTGATCGGCCTCGTCCTGGCCTTCGCGCTGGGCGCTGTGGCGCATCGGTTCCGCATTTCTCCCCTGGTCGGCTATCTGCTGGCCGGGATTGTGGTCGGACCTTTCACCCCCGGCTACGTGGCGGATCAGGAACTCGCCAATCAGTTGGCCGAGATCGGCGTCATCCTGCTTATGTTCGGCGTCGGTCTGCATTTCTCGCTCAAGGACCTGATGTCGGTCAAAGCGATCGCCATTCCCGGGGCGGTCGTGCAAATCGCGATCGCGACCGTGCTCGGCATGGGGCTGTCCTGGCTGCTCGGTTGGACGACCGCAGCCGGAATGGTGTTCGGCCTGTCGCTGTCGACGGCCAGTACCGTCGTGCTGCTGCGGGCGATGCAGGAACGCAGGCTGCTGGAGACCGAGCGCGGCAGGATCGCGGTCGGCTGGCTTATCGTCGAAGACATCGCGATGGTGCTGACGCTGGTTCTGCTGCCGGTGGCGGCAAATCTGCTGAAAGGGTCTACGGAAACGCAATGGACCGATCTGGCGCTGCCTTTCGCCATCACGGTAGGCAAGGTCGGTGGCTTTGTTTTCGTGATGCTGGCCGTCGGCCGCATCGTGATCCCCTGGATTCTGCACTACGTCGCCCATACCGGCTCGCGCGAATTGTTCCGGCTGTCGGTTCTGGCGATCGCGCTCGGTGTCGCCTACGGCGCCACCAACCTGTTCGATGTCTCCTTCGCTCTCGGCGCGTTCTTCGCCGGCATGATCCTGAGCGAATCCGAACTGAGCCAGCGCGCCGCCAACGAGACGCTGCCGCTGCGCGATGCATTCGCCGTGCTGTTCTTCGTCTCGGTTGGCATGCTGTTTGATCCCGCCATCATCGTGAAGGAGCCGCTGCCGCTGCTGGCAACCTTGTTCATCATCCTGTTCGGCAAATCGCTGGCGGCGTTCGCCATCGTCCGACTTTTCGGACATCCGACCTCGACGGCGCTGACGATTTCCGCGAGCCTCGCGCAGATC
>JAEWCJ010000046.1 GCA_023390695.1 Pseudomonadota bacterium
CACCGGCACCTGAAGTACGATTCCCGTGCGCGGACAGATCGGCAGGAATGGCGAATAGGTCTGCGCCCGTTCCTCGCGGAGGGACGGCAGCATGATGGCCATCACCTTGTCGAAGTTCGCAAGCATCTGCAGCAGCGCCTGGTCGAAACGGCCGGAGGTGTAGCAGAGCGTTGCCGACAGAAATTCGTAATCGAAGCCGAACGTGTCGAGGAACGCGCGCAGCCGCGCATTGTTGTGCTCGCCGAAACTCGGATGCGTCCCAAACGGATCGCGCACCTTGGTCAGCGGCTTGCCCAGATCTTCGGCCAGCAGGTCCTTGTTGGGGACATTGTCCGGCACCTTGCGCAGGCCGTCCATATCGTCCGAAAAAGCGATCAGCCGCGTCTTGATCCTGTCGTCGGTCAAAACCCGGAAGGCATGACGCACCATGGTGGTCCGCGCGACCTCGCCAAAGGTGCCGATGTGCGGCAGCCCGGAGGGGCCGTAGCCGGTCGCGAAAATGACCTCGTCCTTTGGCTTCCGTTTGAGGCGGGCAACAATCGCGCGCGCCTGTTCGAACGGCCAGGCGCCTGATTGTTCGGCAAGTTCACGCAGATTCGGGACGGCTTCGGTCATTGACATGCTCTTCTCCGGAGGTGCGGTCCTTTAAGCGACCGCACTGGGCGGCGTCAAATCCGGGGAGTCAGAACGGGCTGACCGGGAAATAACGCAACCAGAGATCGGTAAAGCGCCCCTTCTCCCAGAGGCGGAACAGCGCCCAATTGAAGGCCTGCCGCAGCGTGCTGTTGCCCTGCTTGACTGCGATCCCTACGCCTTCGCCGAAATAGCGGCTTTCAAAAAAGGCGCCGCCGGCGAACGCGCAACAGCCGGCGGAATCTGTGCCGTTGAGCCAGAACGACAGCGAAATGCCATCTCCGAAGACATAGTCGACCTCATTCCGGCGCAAAGCCTCCCGTGCCGCCTCCGCGCTGGGATAGGGCATGGCCTGTGCCTCGGTGAACAGGGTCTTGAGATAGGCCTCATGCGCACTGCCGGCGACCACTGCGATTTTCTTGCCCTCGACCAGTTCCGGCCGCAGCTCGCCCCTGGCAACCGCCTGCTGGGCCACAAACCGTGCCGGTACACGGTAATAAGGATCGCTGAATTCCAGAAGCTTGCGGGAGGCTTCCGTCACCGCGATGGAGGCAATCACCGCCTCCCCCCGATTTTCGTTTAACGCAGGAACAAGCGTGTCGAATCTACGCATCTGGATCGTGCAGGTAACCCGCAATTCTTCGCAGATCAGGCGGGCCAGATCGACATTGAACCCAGCCGGATGGCCGTCCGGGCCTGCAAAATTAAACGGCGGATAGTCGATTTCGGTCAGAAAACGGATCTGGGAGACACGCGAGAGATCGGGCCGCTCGGGACGCCGGCGAGGGTCCCAGAAACCGGGCACGGGTGAAACTTCGCTTGCCTGAGCGTGAGCGGAGGGCATCGCCTGGGGCAGCCACGCCGAGCCCGCAACCAGGATCGCAACCAAGGCCGCCATGCGCGGCCCTATGCAAGGAAAGCCACTTGTGAACATAATACCTATCAATTCCGGCGAACCGACGCACTCGACCGCTTATAGACCAATCGCGGTGGCGTAACACTGGTTTGAAGTCGGAGGGGGGCATGTGAGGGATCCTCACAGCGGGGTAACTTTGCGCCGGAATGCCTGGCCGCAGACCTGGTCTGCGAAGGCCGATGCCCTTTCATTTGCCCCGCTCTGGCAGACTTCTTCCGATCGGACCCGTCACAAGCTCGCTTCCTGCCCAGAAATCGATTGTGTCCGGCATTTGATGCCGCCGGGCGTAATCGCCGCAGCCGAGTTGCGAGCCATCGAGATTGGCACCGGCGCCGACCGCGTGCTGGTTGCAGAGGGTGCAATCTCCGATGAGCAGTATGTCAGGGCTTTGGCGTTCTCGCTGGGGACCAGCTACGACGACCTCAGACATGTTCCCCGCGCCGCATGCCCTGCCGCCGATCTGGAAATGATCGAGGCTGCAAGAACAGGGATTCTGTGGCTCGCGACCGGACAACGTCGTCTCCTGGTCATCGCACCCCACTCGCTTGCCGGGCGCCATCTCGTCACCCAGCTCAAGTTCGCGCCTCATCTCTCCAAGGATATTTACCTGACGACTTCCGGCCATCTGCTTGATTTCATCAACAGGCATGCGGCATCAACACTGACGCGGAAAGCAGCTTTCGAGCTCAGAACAACACAGCCGGATTTCTCCGCCGGGAAAGGTCGCGCCCAACCGATCTTGGCGGCGATTGGCTGGGCCGCCGTGCTTGCGACATTCATCACCGCCCCTGCACCAACAATGACCGTACTTGCTGTGATCCTTCTGAGTTGGGCGATCTTGCGCGTCATCGGCGCATTGACCACAGGTCTTTTATGGACCAGAGACACGGCAATTCCCGATTACGAACTTCCCGCCTATTCGATCATTGTTGCGCTTTATCGCGAAGCCACTGCCGTCCAGGGACTCGTCGAAGCTCTTGAAGCACTCGACTATCCCCTAGAGAAGCTGGACATCACGTTCGTGCTGGAGGCCGATGACGCCGAAACGCGGTATGCGCTCTCCAAGCTAAATCTTGGCCCACCTTTCACGATCGTCACTGCACCCGGAATCGGGCCGAAAACCAAACCGAAAGCGCTCAATGCAGCGCTGCCATTTGCACGCGGAACGTATGTTGCGATATTCGATGCCGAAGACAGGCCAGAACCAGATCAACTGAGGAAAGCCGTCCAAGCCTTCCGTTCGGGACATCAAAAGCTCGCCTGCGTTCAGGCTCGCTTGACCATCGACAATTCCACCGACAGTTGGCTTACACGCATGTTCGCAGCCGAATATGCGGGCCTTTTCGATGTCTTTCTGCCTGGTCTCGCCGCATGGCACCTGCCCCTGCCGCTTGGCGGTTCGTCAAATCATTTTCGAACATCCACGCTGCGCGAAGCGGGCGCCTGGGATCCCTATAACGTCACCGAGGATGCCGATCTGGGAATGCGATTGGCGCGGCTCGGATATCATGCCGCCGTCATAAGCTCGACAACCTATGAAGAAGCGCCGGCGCGTTTCGTTCCGTGGCTGAAGCAACGCAGCCGATGGTTCAAGGGCTGGATGCAGACATGGCTGGTCCATATGCGCCATCCAATACGGCTGTGGCGCGATCTCAAACCGTCGGGATTCATGGTATTTCAACTGGTGATCGGCGGCACCGTCCTGGCGGCCATCGCCCACGGCCTGTTTGCCGCAATGCTGGGCTGGCAAATCGCATCCGGCTGGCTGTGGAGCGAAAAATCCAGCGTCGGCGACATAGTCATTGCCGGCTTGCACGCCACCACGTTCATCAGCGGCTATTTGATATCCGGATTCCTAGGTGTGTCGGGTCTTGCCCGGCGAGGCATGATGCACAACGCATGGGCGCTTTTGCTGATGCCACTCTATTGGCTGCTGCTGTCGATTGCCGCCTGGCGGGCGTTATTCCAGCTCATCTTCACGCCCTACACATGGGAGAAGACGGAGCACACTCACGCGCGTCTCCCCTCCCGGCCACCCCGGATCACTTCCTGAGAAGGCTAGAAGTATTTGCGCAGCTCGGCAGCGGCATCTTCCGGCTTCAGCTTCATATTGAAGGGCGCCACAAAACGTCCCTCCTTGTCCATCAGATACACCAGGGCGGTGTGGTCCATCGTATAGCCGCCACCGTCCACCGGCACCTTCTTAGAATAGACGCGATAGGTTTTCTCCATTGCAGCCACGGCCGCACCGTCGCCTGTGAGTCCCCGTAGCTGCGGATGAAAGCTCGACAGATAGTCCTTCAGTTTGTCTTGGCTGTCTCGCTCCGGATCAACGGTCACGAACAGCGCGTTCACACGACCGGCATCGGGGCCTAATTTGCCAAGTATCTCGGACACCTCGAAAAGCGTGGTCGGGCAGATGTCGGGGCAATGCGTAAAGCCGAAAAACACCAGGAACGGTTTGCCCTTCAAATCGGCTTCTGTGACGGTTTGTCCGTTGTGATCAATGAGCCGGAAGGGACCTCCGATCGCGGATGGTGCAGGCGCCTGCACAGGTGACTTGCCCGTTACAAGGAAGATGGCCGCTGAGAATACCACCAGACCTGCGACAAAGGCCGTCAGAACCAGCAGCAGATGGGATGTACGAGAGGTCATAATGAGAAGATTTCAGCGTCTCAGAAACAGGCGGCAAGCCCGGTCAGCAACATTTCGTAGAACACAGCCCCGCCGTAGTGCGCCCACAGGGCAATTGTAGCCGCCAATAGCAACCCCACAACGATGCCTGCGGCCATCGCTGCCAGAGGCATGCGGCGCGGCGGTGCTTGGCCGGATGGATCCGACCCCGATGACGTCCTAGCAGCGTCCGACATGGCAATCCTGCAGCTGAAACCAGTACGACCGGTCACTGCACCTGAGATAGGCCGGAAGCGTCCCTGATACAACCCGCCCGGAGGCCAAGGAGGACGATTTGAGGCTCCGCCTCACAACGCCTATCGTCCTATTCCCCGCATGATCAGTTTGCAGCGTTCATTGCGGGCTTCCTGCTCGGACATCGACAGCCTGTCCCGACCGGTGCGCCCACGGCGCAGGTCAAGCTCCAGATCGATCTCCCGACAAATTTCAGGCCTGAGCGGCTCGTCCACGGCCGGCGCCCGGAAGAGAAAATAGCCGACGGCCAGAACTACCAGCACGGCCATCGCGACGGCAGTTATGTCGATAATTCTGGAGGAATAGAGCATCCGCGATTCATCGCAGAATTGTGCTTGCACCCCCATTACGAGAGTTCTGAAAGCTTTATCCGGGTGAAGACGAAGTTTTTAAGGTCTCACGTCGAGAGGCAAATTGGCAAAGAAATCCCCCTGTGGGGGGCCAATCAATCGCCTCTCGCAAACAAGCTTGAGAAGGCATGCCGGTCCGGCTTGCCTGCGCTAGGCCAAAAACCCGGCATGGCTCATCGGCTTTTCGGCAACCAGATCCCATAGGGTTTGCGGAAGCGGCAACCGCGATGCGCCCGCCACATCGGCAGCCACGCTGAGCCGATACGGGCCTGTGCGGAAGGTCCAGAACGACCAGCGAGACCCGAATGCGGCCGGCGCATTACGCAATACAGGTGGCGAAAGGCTGAACGCGATTGCTTCCGGCGGTGTCGCAAGCGCTGCCCCTGTCGCCTTGAGAAGACTTTCCTTCAGCGTCCAGAGCATAAAGAAATCCTCGCAGGCGAGCTCCGAACCCGCTCCGGCCGCAAGGGCATGGAGTTCCTCCGGTGCGCAGAACGTTTGCGCAGTCGCCAAGGTGGCGAGACCGGACTCCACCGCCTCTGCATCGACGCCGACCCGGCCACCTCGCGCAACGGCGACAGCGGCGAGCCCTTCAGCATGCGACAGACTGATGCCGATGTCGGGATGCCCGGCCACCGCCGGCCTGCTGCCGGCCTCGCCTTCGATCACCCATGCGCCCGGCTGATTGCCGGGGAAGCACCGGCTCAGTGCAAGGCGACGCAGAGCATGCGCCGCAATGAAATCGCGGCGTGCGTTCCGGTTGCGAAGGCGGTCCGCCCGCGCGGTCTCGCCGTTATCAAGCCAGGTCGATAGGTGCGCGGCCCGCGCCTCGTCGATACCCGTGGTCGATGCGATAAAAAGCTCAGGGCATTGCAAATCTGACATGCGCTCACGCTGCCGTCAGAGGAAGCCGCCATGGCCGACGAGCACGCCCACAGCGATCACGGCCAAGCCCGCGATGATCCCGGCGAGCCACCGCTCCGCGCCGCGGAAGACAGGCTGCCCGGATTGCTGCCGCTGCTTGATGAAAAGCAGAGTGCCCGGCGCGAAGGCGAGCGCCAGCAGCAGATAGGTGAGGCCGCCCGCATAGATCATGCCTCCGGCATAAATCATCGCAACCAGACTGATGAGCAGATCGCGACGCCGCACCCGCGGCTCGGACGCGTATGCCGTCCCTCGGGCGGCGACAAGTACGCCGAAACCGGCAACGAGAGCGTAGGGAATGATGCCCATGGCGCCTGCCATCTCGGCAGCCAACCGGAAGGTGGAATGCGAGAACAGGGTGAGCAGCAATATGATCTGAGCGAAGCCGTTGGTGATCCAGAGTGCGGCCTCCGGAGCGCCTTTGTCATTTTCTCGTCCGAGAAAGGCGGGCATCACGCCGGAACGCGAAGCCGACGAAAGCACCTCAGCCGACAGCAAAAGCCAGCTCAGGAATGCCCCGAGCACAGAGACTGCGAGCCCCAGACTGACGAACAGCGCACCGCTCGGACCGATCAGCCGCTCCAGCACACCGGCCATCGAGGGATTGTGAAGTGCGGCAATCTCTTCCCGCGGCATCACGCCGTACGGCAAGAGCGTGACGCAGATCAGCATCGCCAGCACGGAGAGAAAGCCGAGGACGGTGGCTCGGCCGACATCCTTTCGACGACGTGCCATGCGGGAGTAAACGCTCGCCCCTTCGATGCCGAGAAAGACGAAGACTGTAATCAGCATCGTGTTACGCAATTGCGCGAACAAGGCGTCGGCGGTGAGGCCGCCCGGACCGGCAAGATTGTCCAGCAGCACCTCCGGACGAATAGCCCAGGCCGCGATTGCGATGAAGATCAGGATCGGCACCAGCTTCGCCGCAGTGACGATCATGTTCAACGTCGCCGCCTGTCGCACGCCACAGAGGAGCATGGCGTGGAACGCCCAGAGGATCGCCGAAGCACCGACAATCGCGGCAATGGTGTTGCCATCGCCGAATGCGAGCCAGTACGCGCCGAGCGTCGATTGCAGCAGCAGCAGCAAGGCCACATTGCCCAGTACCGCGCCGGCCCAGTAGGCCAGAATGGCGAGGAAGCCAACATAGTCGCCGAATCCCTCGCGGACATAACCGACGATGCCGGTGTCGATATCGGCACGTCGCGTGGCAAGGGTCTGGAAGACAAGTGCCAGCATCAGCATGCCGGTGCCCGAAATCGCCCAGGCGATCATGGCTCCCAGCACTCCCGTCGCCTGCCCGAAGGCCTGGGGGAGAAAGAATACGCCGCCTCCCACCATGGAACCGACGACGAGGCTCGCCAACGCAAGGAAGGAGAGCCCTCCCTGTGCCGGAGCCGCGGTATTGGACCCAGAGACTGCCGGAGCGGTCTGGGACGAGAATTCGACAGTGCTCAATGCGCAGCTTCCATCATGGGTTGGGCCGGCGCACCCATCCAGCGCGTGTTGGCCGGGATGGCTTCACCCTTCATCACGATGGTCAGCGGGGCCAGCTCGGCATAGGCACCGACACGCGTGTTGTAGAGCACCGTGGACAACGCACCGATGGAAGCTCCCTCTCCCACTTCAATCAGCCCGACCTTCATCACCCGATCCTCGAACAGGTGCGTCTGAAGATTGGCGGTGGCATTGATCGCGGCATGATCGTGGATCCTGACGCAATCGAATTCCGTGATGTCGGTGCTGTCCATGAACACACCGCGGCCGATCTTCACGCCGAACAGCCGGAGCGCCCATGGCAGCATGGGTGTGCCGCGGAAAGCGTTGAGCAGGATTTGGCCGGCCGTGCCCCAGTAGAGCGTGGTCATGGCTTCGGTCCTCAGGGCCCACCAGGAATAGAGACCCCGGTTGCCCGGACGGTAGACACCCATCAGCAGCCACTTCACCAGCAACACAACGGTTGCCAGCACGAACGAGCAGCCGACGCAGGTCGCCACGAAGATCGGCAGGAAATGCAGGAAGCTGTCCGACGCGTGAAGTGCCGGAAACAGGACGAGCTCAGCCGCGATGGTGCCGACAGAAATGAACATCATGATCGGCATCGATGCGCTGAATAGCTCAAACACCCCACGGAGCAAGCGACGCCAGAATGGCGGCCGGAACGTCTGCGCCTGATCCATGTCGTCGAAGCGCTGACGGCTCGGCAGACGGATGGGCGGGCTGCCGAACACGGTCTCGCCGCTTGCCATGCCTTCTGCCGGCGGCTTCGACTTCACACCGATGAGCGCACCGTCCGGAATCTGTGCGCCCGGAGGAAGAACAGAGTCGTTGCCGAGGAACACCCGCGAGCCGGTGCGCACGTTGCGCGCCATCATCCAGCCGCGACGGACATCCTCCTCGGCCAGGACAACCTGGTCGGCGACGAAACACTTCTCGCCGATCTCGATGGAATCGTAGCGACCACCGAAACTGGTTGCGACCTCGGTGTCCTTGCCGATCCGGGCGCCCATCATGCGGTACCAGTAGCGCATGTAGATCGTGGAATAGAGAGACGACAGACTCTCCAGCATCACTTCGGAGGCAAGTGCCACCGTCCATTTCCTGACGCCGATGCCGGAAGCCACGGCATGGCGCGCAGGCGGAGGAGACGGCATCACTGCCCAGCGGATGACGGTCACCAGCATCACCGTGCCGAACATCAGGATCATCGCTGTGGGCCACGCCAGAACCGGCATCACGAAGCGATAGTCGATGCCGATTGCGTCCTGCAGCACGGAGTCGTAGCGATCGATCACATAGAAGGCCGGGAAGACGGGCAGCAGGCTGAGCGCCGGCATCAACTGCACCAACAGGCCTTGGTAGAGGTTTTGCATCGCCTGGACCGGGCGGGAGGGCTGCGGCGCAGGCTCCGGCCAGGAGGACGGATCCACGCTGCCGACACGACGACCCGGGGAGCCGTCCCAATGTTCGAACGCGCCGACGCGCGTGCCCGGCGGCAACGCCGTCAAATCCGCCAACTCCGCTCCTTCACCGATGATCGTATCGGGACCGATGGCGCAGGAGGTGCCGATATAGGCATCCTTGCCGATGCTGACCTTGCCGATCACCAGTTCACCGCCCACCACCTCAGCATTGGCGATGCTGATCTTGGCGCCGAGCGTCACGTTGTCGCCGATCTCGACCAGGTCGATGGCACCTGCTTCGAAGCCGCTGAAATAGACGCCGCGCCCAACCTTGGCGCCGAGCATCCGCATGACGAAGAGAGCGAGTGTGGTGCCCTGCATCAGATGCAGATGGGTGAAATTCACCAGCGCGCGAGACAGCCACCATCGGAAATAATAGACACCCCACACCGGATAGCGGCCCGGCGTCGCCCGCCAGAGGACCAGACGCTTGCCGATGATACCCAATATGCCGATCGCTGCTGTAACCAGGGCATAGACACCGAGGAGTTGGAACACCTCGATGGGCTTGATCACGTCGTCGCTGGTGATCAGTTCGTAAGTGACGAAGATGGTGAGCCAGGGCCCGGTGAGCGCCAGCAACAGCAGAGGCATGCACGCCGCCTGCGCAAGACCGCAGAGGAAGCGGCGCAGGAGCGGCGGGGGGCTGAAGGAAAGATCGGCCTGTGCCTGCGGAGCCGTCCGCTCATCAAGCTTGGCGGCCATTGCGCGCAGCGTGCGCAGACCGTAGATGTCTTGCAGGGTGATGGCCGGCAGCGAGGGGTTCTCGCGCAAGGCTGCCAGGAAGGTGGCCGCCAGCAAGGAATGACCGCCGAGTTCGGCGAAGAAATCCGCCTCGAAGCTGACCGCTTGTCCCGGAAACAACGGCTTTGCTGCAGCGAGCAGCGTCGCCTCTGTCGCGGTCAGCGGCTCCTCCTGCTCCTCGATTTCAGCCGGCGCCGAGAGCGGCGCCGCCTTCAGCGCCTTGCGGTCAGCCTTGCCGGACGTCAGACGGGGCAGGACGGTCATGGCCTCAAAATGCGACGGGACCATGTAGGGCGGCAGCTTTTCCCGCAACACGGCACGAAGACCTGCACCGTCAACTTTCTGTCCCGGCTCCGGGACCACAAAAGCGACAAGCCGATCGATGCCGTCATCACGCCGCAGCACCACCGCGCACTGCGAAACAGCCGGCATTTCCGACAGCCGCGCCTCGATTTCCCCCAGCTCAAGGCGGAAGCCGCGCAACTTGACCTGATCGTCGATCCGGCCGTGATAGAGGATGCGGCCATCCTCAGAGAGACTGACGGCGTCGCCGGAGCGGTACAGAATGGGATCTCCGGCATCCTTGGCGAACGGGTTCGGAATGAACTTCTCGGCTGTCAGCTCGGGACGGCCGAGATAGCCGCGCGCCACGCCGGGGCCGCCGATGAGCAGCTCGCCCTCCTGGCCCAGGCCGAGGAGTTGCATGTCCTCGGAGACGATGTAGCAGGTGTAGTTCGGAACCGGCACGCCGATGGTGATGATGCCGTCTGCGGTCACCTCATCTACCGTGGCGACAACCGTCGTCTCCGTCGGACCGTAGGAGTTCATTACGCGACGGCCAGCTCGGCACCATCGCTGCCGCACGGACGGCGGACAGGCTTCGCCGCCAAGAATGATAAGCCGGATGCTGGGCACGTCGTCGGGCAGCATGGCCAGAAGAGTGGGAACCGTATCGAGCACGGTGATCCCGGCCTCGCGCATGATGGACGGCAGACGCTCCACTTCGGCCAGCACGTCAGGATAAGCAACCCAGAGCGTGGCGCCGACCATGTAGGGAATGAAGATCTCTTCCAAGGAGAGGTCGAAAGCGACCGAGGCGCCCTGGAAGCAAACGTCATCCGGCCGCATGCCGTAGACTACGTTGGTCGAGCGCAGACAATGGCAGATGTTGCGGTGCTCGATGACAATGCCCTTGGGCTTGCCCGTGGAGCCGGAGGTATAGATGGCATAGGCGGGATGGGCCGACGTGACGCCATCGGCGCGCAGATCCGGCGCAGCGCCCTCTCCGCCTTCTTCGACCAGCTTCAAGCAATGCAGAATCTCGGCGGGCAATTTGCCTTGGATCTTTGCAGCGGTGGCCGCATCGACGATCAGAATACGTGCCTGGCAATCGGACAAACATTCACCGACCCGGTCCGACGGCGCATCGGCGTCGAAGGGGATGTAGGCAGCGCCGGCTTTCAGGATGCCGAGCAGACCGACATGCAGGTCGAGCGAGCGTGACATCCAAAGGCCGACAAAGTCACCGGCCCGGATTCCACGCGCACGAAGCGCGCGGGCAACCTTGGTCGCGCGCGCATCCAGTTCCCGATAGGTGATGCGCTCGCCGTTAAAGACGATGGCCGCATGATCGGGCCGGCGCCGAACCGATTCAACGAACACCTCGGGAAGCAGTTCATCTCGCAGCAGATCCGGATCAGGTCTCCCGATCAGAACTCCTGTAATGGTGCCTGTTACCGATGCGTCCATGAATTCGTCTCAGCATGACTACGAGGATGTTTCGCAATAACATTCCTACGCATGAACTGATTAAATGTTTATTCCTGCAAGCCGCGATGGGCTCGACGCGACGGCAGCACGAACGTCGCACACTGTCAGGACAAGCGGAGGAAATGAGACGAAGCGGACTGCGACAATTTCACAGGCAATGCGAAAGCAATGATGGACCGGCGCAACGCGCTCTCGACAAGTAAGATAGAACGGCGCGGACCTATTCGTATCGAGCTCGCGGCTAAAGATTATCCGCGGAAATCACGCCGCGCGTTGTCATAACGAGACCAAGCCATCTGCATGGACGTTCGCCGCTGCATTCTCGACGGGACGTCGAGGAATACACGCATGACGCAGTCTGCGCTTCAAAGAAGCGCCCGTCACGGCTGATCTCAGTCAGCATCTCTATTTCTGTTTCACATCCGAAATAAGCGGGTCATAAGACCCGCCGGGCCATCGAGCGGAATCCGATAATACGGTTAAGAACATCTAGCGGCGATGATTTCCCGCGTCGTCTGTAACGGTGGACCAGACAAGATGTTAGCGACCGTTAAACCATAGAGGCTGCCGACAGCCGCTGTTCAAATGACAGGAAAGATGCGCCAGCAGCGTTTGGAACAGCGCCAGCTTGTCCGAACGCTTCCAGAACTGGCCAAACAGGCCGTTACATCGGTGCCGGATTGGTCTGCGGATTTTTGAATGGAGCGGGCGATGGGAATCGAACCCACGACATACAGCTTGGGAAG
>JAEWCJ010000047.1 GCA_023390695.1 Pseudomonadota bacterium
TTTGCTCTCGGACGCGGGCCTGAGGCGGCGGGCGGGCGCGCCCGCCGGCTATGGCGGGTTCATTCCGCTGGAAAAGCTGATCGTGCTGAAACCGGATCTCGTCTTTCTGAAGGATCCGCCGGCAGCGCCGTCGGATCAGGGCGCCCTGTATCTGACGCATCCGGCAATCCGTGAGCTTTATCCAGACAATCGCCGGGTGGCGCTGCCGACCCGCTACACGATGTGCGGCGGCCCGGCCTTGGTCGCGGCATTCGATTATCTGGCGGACGTGCTGCGTAAACTGCCGGCGGCTCGCTGAGTGGCCATCCATTCTTCGATCACGCTGGCAAGCGCATCGAGACCGTCGGTCAGCGCCGCCGGGCCCGGCTGCAGGATCAGGGTGGACTTGATCTCGCGCAGAAAGCCGGAGCGCACCGCGGGAATGGATGCAAAGCCAGGACGCGCCGCGACTTTCGCCGGGACGAACTTCTTGCCGCACCAGGAGCCGACGATGATGTCGGGCGAGGCCGCGATCACCTGTTGCGGCGAAACGATGCGTTCCTTCGCGCCTTTCTGAATCGACAGATCGGGAAAGACATCCACGCCGCCCGCCGCTTCAATCAGTTCCGCCACCCAGCGGATGCCGGAAATCATCGGGTCGTCCCATTCCTCGAAATAGATCCGCGGCCTGACCGGAAAATCTGCTGTCCGGTGCCGGATGCGCGCGACGCGGTCGGCAAGCTGCTTTGCCAGCGCGTCGGCTTTGGCGCCGGCGCCGGTCAATGCGCCGAGGGTGCGGATCATGTCGAGAATGCCGGCCAGGTCGCGCTGGTTGAACGCATGCACGGCAACGCCGGCGCGGATCAGCTCCGCCACGATCTCGGCCTGCAGGTCGGAAAAGGCGAGAACGAGATCGGGCGCCAGCGCGCGGATCTTCGGCACGTCGGCACTGACGAATGCCGAGACGCGCGGCTTTTCCTTGCGCACCTGCGGCGGCCGCACGGCGTAGCCCGACACGCCGACGATGCGACGGTCCTCGCCGAGGAGATACAGCGTCTCGACGGTTTCCTCGGTCAGGCAGACGATGCGCTCGGGCGGAAACATCGGCCGAGCTTACGCGAAAAACTCCGCCCGCGTGTCCTCAAGAATCTCGACGCCGCCGGTGGCGCGGACCTCGCCGTCCTCCAGCCGCACGACGGTAGTAGCGATGCGGCGGATCTCGGCGGGCGAATGGCTGACATAGATCATCGGCACATGCCCCTCGTCGCGGAGCCGTTCGAGATAGGGAAAAATCTCCGCCTTGCGCGCGGAATCGAGGGAGGCCAGCGGCTCGTCGAGCAGGAGCAGGCGCGGCTGCATCAGCAGGGCGCGCCCGATGGCTATTCTCTGGCGTTCGCCGCCCGACAGCGCGCCCGGACGCCGGTCCAGCAGATGGCCGATTCCGAGCAGCGTCACGACCCGCTCGAACGCCGTCTTGTCGGATTTGCGTCCCGACATCCAGCGGCCGTAATCCAGGTTCGCGCGCACATTCAGGTGCGGAAACAGCCGGCCCTCCTGAAACACATAGCCGATGCCGCGTTTGTGCGGCGGGACATTCACGCCGGTGGCGGAATCGAACAGGACTTCGTCGTCGATCGCAATGCGTCCGCGATCCGGCTTCAGCAATCCCGCGATCATGCTGACCACGGATGTCTTGCCGGAGCCGGATGCGCCGAAAAGCGCGGTTACCCCGTGTTCGGTTGCGAACTTCGCGTTGAGGACAAATTCGCCGAGGCGTTTGTGAATATCGACCGTCAGCATGCTAGTCCCCGTGATAGCGCATGCCGGCGCGGCGGGCGAACCATTCCGAGACGATGAGCGCAACCAGCGACAAGGCAATCGCAATCATCACCAGGCGCCCCGCCGCGGCATCGCCGCCGGGAATGTTGGTATAGGTATAGATGGCGGCGGAAATGGTCTGGGTTTCGCCGGGGATGTTCGACACGAAGGTGATGGTGGCGCCGAATTCGCCGAGCGCCTTGGCGAAACAGAGCACCATGCCGGCAATGACGCCCGACAAGGCGAGCGGCAGGGTCACCGTCGCGAAGACCCAGAACGGGCTGGCGCCGAGCGTCGACGCTGCGGCCTCCAGCCGCCGGTCGATGGCTTCGATCGACAGCCGGATCGCCCGCACCATGAGGGGAAATCCCATGACGCCGCAGGCGAGCGCCGCGCCGGTCCAGCGGAACGAGAACACGATGCCGAAATGCTCATACAGAAACGAGCCGATCGGCCCGCGCCGCCCGAACGAAATTAGCAGCAGATAGCCGGTCACGACGGGCGGCAGCACCAGCGGCAGATGCACCAGGCCGTCGAGCAGCGCCTTGCCCCAGAATTTCTTGCGCGCGAGCAGCCATGCGACGGCAATGCCGAATGGCAGGGCTGCCAGCGTCGCCCAGAGCGCGATCCGGAGTGAAAGCCGGATCGCGGTCCATTCTTCAGCAGTGAGTTCGAACACGTTACGAGGTCGGCTTGATCAGGAACGTGAAGCCGTATTTCTCGAACGTCGACTTTGCCGCCTGCGAGCGCAGGAACGACAGGTAGCCCGTGACTTCAGGCTTGGCGTTGGCGGTTGCCGCGACCGGATAGGTGACGGGCGGATGCGAGTTTTCCGGGAAGGTGCCGATGATCTTGACGCCGGAATCGACCTTGGCGTCGGTCTCGTAGACGATACCGAGCGCCGCTTCTCCGCGCGATACCAGCAGAAGTGCGGCGCGCACATTGTCGGCCATCGCGAATTTCGATTCCGCCGCCGCCCAGGCGCCGAGCTTCTCCAAAGCCGCCTTGGCGTAGAGACCGACCGGAACCGCCTTCACGTCGCCGGTCGCGATCTTTCCGTCGCCGGCGAGCTTGGCGAGATCGAAGCCCTGGCCGATCGTGACGTTGCCGATCTTGGAATCCTTCGGTGCGATCAGCACCAGCTTGTTGCCGAGCAGATTGACGCGCGTGTCGGTCTTGATGGCTTTCTTGTCGACGAGATAGTCCATCCATTTCAGATCGGCCGAGACGAACACGTCGGCCGGTGCGCCGCTTTCGATCTGCTTCGCAAGAGCGGAACTGGCCGCGTAGCTCGTGACGACCTTGACGCCGGTGGCCTTGGTGTAGGCGGCGTTCACGTCATCGAGCGCGTTCTTCATCGACGCGGCGGCGAAAACCGTGATGGATTTGTCCTGGGCGGCGGCGGGCTGGATGCCGGTCAGCCCTGTCAGCAGGGCGGCTGCAATCGTTGCGACAAATGTGCGTCTGAAGACAAATGTGCGTCTGAACATGGCGGTTCTCCGGGTGAGGGCATGCCATCACCTGCAAGGGTGTCTTGGATATTGCGATCGTCCCTGAGGAACCGCCGTTCCGGATGACGCGACGCACGCCCAGCGCGTCGCGGATCGCGGGGGCACTTTAGCGATCCAGGCGCGATTGCCAAGCGTGATTTGCGCCTGCACATTTGCGCGTCATGGGAGGCGGGATGCGCGAACCGGAGCCGCTGAAAGGCGATTACGACTATGTCATTGTCGGAGCCGGTTCGGCGGGCTGCGTTCTGGCCAACCGCCTGTCGGCCGATCCCGGCAACAAGGTGCTGCTGCTGGAGGCCGGCGGCCGCGACAACTGGATCTGGTTTCACATTCCGGTCGGCTATCTGTTTGCCATCGGCAATCCGCGCGCGGACTGGATGTTCAAGACCGAACCGGTGCCCGGGTTGAACGGGCGCAGTCTGAATTATCCGCGCGGCAAGGTGATCGGCGGCTGCTCGGCGATCAACGCCATGATCTATATGCGCGGGCAGGCGGGCGACTACGACCATTGGCGCCAGCTCGGACTGAACGGCTGGGGCTGGGACGACGTGAAGCCGGTCTTCCGCAAGCAGCTCGATCATTTCATGGGCGAAGGAGAGCATCATGGCGCTGGCGGCGAATGGCGCGTGGAATATCCGCGATTGCGCTGGGACATCACGGACGCGTTTCAGGAGGCCGCCGCTCAATACGGCATTCCGAAAGTCGCCGATTTCAATACCGGCGACAATGAGGGCGTCGGCTATTTCCATGTGAACCAGAAGCGCGGGCGGCGCTGGTCGTCGGCGCGCGGTTTTCTCAAGCCGGCGCTGCGGCGCGCAAATCTGCGGTTGGAAACCGGGTGTCTTGCGGAGCGCATCGTTTTCGACGGCAAGCGTGCGGTCGGCGTGCGGTTTCGTCAGAACGGGGAAGTGAAGCTGGCGCGTTGCAAAGGCGAAATCATCCTCGCCGCCGGTGCCATCGGCTCTCCGCAATTGCTGCTGTTGTCGGGCGTCGGGCCGGCGCAGCAAGTGAGCCATTTCGGTCTCGATCCCGTGCTCGACCGGCCGGGAGTCGGCGAGAATTTGCAGGATCATCTGCAATTGCGGATGATCTACAAATTGTCGGGCGTGACCACGCTGAACGAAACCTATCGCTCGCTCATTCGCCGCGCCGGGATGGGGCTGGATTATGCGCTGCGCCGGCGCGGTCCGTTGACCATGGCGCCATCGCAGCTCGGCGCGTTCACGCGCTCGGATGCCGATCAGGACCGGCCGAATATCCAGTATCATGTCCAGCCGTTGTCGCTCGACAAGTTCGGCGATCCGCTGCATCCCTTCCCGGCTTTCACCGTCAGCGTCGCCAATCTGCGGCCGACGAGCCGCGGTCACGTCCGGCTGAATTCGCCCAGCCCGGACGACGCCCCGCTGATCCAGCCGAATTATCTGTCGACCGACGCAGACCGCAGGGTGGCGGCGGATTCGATTCGGGTGACGCGCGGAATCATTGCGCAGCCGGCCCTGCAGAAATTCTCGCCGGTGGAATATCTTCCCGGTGCTGCCGTGCGGGACGACGACGAAGCCGGATTGATCAAGGCGGCCGGCGATATCGGCACCACGATCTTTCACCCGGTCGGAACCGCGAAAATGGGGCGGCGCGATGACAAACTTGCGGTCGCTGACGAACGATTGCACGTGATCGGTCTTGAGGGCTTGCGCATCGCCGACGCATCGGTCATGCCCATGATCACCTCGGGCAATACCAACTCGCCCACGATGATGATCGCAGACAAGGCGGCAGCCATGATCCTGGAAGATGCAAGGTACTGAGCGATGGTGCGTGTGAAGCTCAACCTGTTGCAACGGGTCAAGAACATCCTGCTGACGCCGCGCACCGAATGGCCGGTGATCGAACGCGAATTCACCGAGCCGGCCTTTCTGTTCGTGCGCTACGTTGCGATCCTGGCGCTCATTCCGGCGCTGGCGGGATTCATCGGGCAGTCGCTTGTCGGGGTCACGGTTTCGGTCGGAACGTTCCGCGAGCCCATCGTTTCGGGACTTGCGAATGCCGCGATCAGCTATCTGTTGTCCTTTGTCATCGTCTATGTGGTGGCGATGGCCGCCGATCTGCTTGCGCAGTCCTTCGGCGGTAGGCGCAATTCTCTGCAGGCGCTGAAACTCTCGGTCTACGCACATACGCCGGTCTGGCTGTCCGGCGTCTTTCTCGTGATGCCGGGGCTGCGCTTTCTGACGGTGCTTGGACTTTACAGCCTCGTCCTTGTGTGGATGGGGGCGACGCCCGTGATGGACGTGCCGCGCAAACGCGCGCCGCTCTTCGCGCTTGCGGTCGTGGCCATCGGCGTGATCGTCACTCTTGCGTTGGCGCTGATCACGGCGGTCGTCTTCGCGTTGCCGCGCAAATTCTGAGCGCGGATTATCTGCCTCTAGGGGGCGACCAGCACCTGCCGGCAAGCGGCGGGCAGATCCGCCATTGTCAGCGGCGGCTTCGGTTTCCGCGGCTCTTTCGGCGGCGGCTGGTTGAGGATGCTGTCCTGGAACCAGTAATCCAGCTCCTTGCCGCAGCCGTCGCTCTGCGGGGGTGCCTCCTGCGCCTTGCAATCGGGGCTGTCCTTCGGACAGACGATGCGCACGTGGAAATGGTAGTTGTGGCCCCACCAGGGACGCACCTTGTGCAGCCATGAGCGGTTGCTGCCGGCCTCGCGGCACAAGGCCTTTTTGATCGCCGCATTGACGATGATGCGCTCGACCTTCGGATCTTCCGCGGCAGCGCGGATGATGGCGGTGTGCTGCGGGGTCCAGATTGCGGGGTCGATGTCCTTGCGGTCCGGCCGCACCACATTGGTGGCCGACATCTCTTCGCGCTCGGCGCGCGTCAATTCGCGCGCCGGCATCGGGGTCAGCCAGATGTCGGCGTCGAGACCGACCTGATGGCTGGCATGTCCGGTCAGCATCGGGCCGCCGCGCGCCTGCGTCATATCCCCGACCAGCAGACCGCGCCAGCCGACGGCCGGCGCCTTGCTGGCCAGCGTCTCCAGCGTGCGGACCAGATCGGGATGGCCCCAGTTGCGGTTGCGCGACAGCCGCATGACCTGCCAGGTCTTGCCGTTGATCGGCAGGGCCACGGCGCCGGCAAGGCAGCCGCGCGTGTAATAGCCGATGGAGCGTGCCTGCAGATTGGCCGGACGCGGCTTGCGGCCGAACAATTCCTTGGCCGGGTTTTTGGGATCGTCGGGATTGGCGAGTGGCGGCAGCGGCTTGGGCGTCAGGCTGCCGACCGCCTGCGCGGATGCGGTGTCGGCCGGTTGCGCGCTTAAGGAAGCGGCAAGAGCCATCGCGATAAGATGAAACGGCAGCGCGCGCATGTGTCCGGTCTAGCGAGCTGTGGGTGATTTGTCAGCCATTTTGCACCGGCCAATGGATTGCGGGTTGCAGGCCATTTGAGGATTTCGGGGGCAGCCAGACATGTATCGCATCGCAGCCGTTATCGTGCTGGCCCTGTGGCCGCTGCAGGCGAAGGCGGATATTGAAATCCGCGTCGACAAGGCGAGTCAGCGCATGTTCGTCAGCGTGAATGGCGAGATGCGGCATTTCTGGACCGTGTCCACTGGGCTCGGCGGCGGTCCGCATAACGGCACCTACAAGCCGCAGCGGCTGGAGCGCAAATGGCATTCGCGCAAATACAACATGGCGCCGATGCCGTATTCGATTTTCTTCGACGGCAATTACGCCATTCACGGAACGACGCATGTGAAACAACTGGGCCGGCGCGCATCCAAGGGCTGTGTCAGACTGCATCCCGACAATGCCGCCGTGCTGTTCGCTCTGGTGCAGAAACATGGTTCGGCAAATACCCGTATCGTCATTGAACCGGCAGCCGCAGACATTGCCGAGAGCAGCGTCCGCCGCAAATCGCAGCGGCTGGCCGGCCGGACCGATCGCTGATCTCTATTTCGACTTCCGCCGCTTGCGGGTCGCCGCCGCCTTCTTGGCGGAACGGGAGCGGGCCGCCGCGGGCCGGGAGGCCGAGGCGCGTCCGCCCAGCCGTCCGCCCAGCCGTCCGCCCTTGCGCGATGAGGCATAGCTGCGCTTGCGGCCGCGGCCGGCGCCGCTCTTCTTGCCGCCGCCGGTCTCCTTGTTGACGGTGGCCCAGGCGCGCCTTTCCGCTTCATCTTCGGAGACACCGCGTTTCTCGTAGCCCTCCTCGATATGACGGGCCATGCGTTTCTGCTTGTTCGTGTAGCTGGATTTGTCACCGCGCGGCATGACCGAAACCCTCCATTTATTGCCGATAAAACGCGGCATGTTGCGCGGCGTTCCCCGGAGGCTTCGCCCGCGCGCCATTTTCCCGACAAAGACAAAGCGCATTGACACCCGGCCCCGAAAGACGGTCGAATTCGGCCGTTCGTCCATCAGATCTGACTGAACGTCTTTTTTGAACGGACCATGAGCACTGATACGCTGTCCGATGTCCTGCGCGCGGTGCGGCTGACGGGCGCCGTCTTCATCGATGTCGACGTTGATATCGGCGTGCCCTGGGCCTCATGGGCCCCGGCATCGAAGCATCTGATCCCGCTGATCATGCCGGATGCGCAGCATCTCATGTCCTATCACCTGGTGATGGACGGCGCGTGTTTCGCGATCCAGAAGAATCAGGAGCCGATCAAGCTGGAGGCCGGCGACCTGATCGTGTTTCCGCACGGCGACGGCCATACCATGTGCACGGATGCGAGCATGCGCGCGCCGGGGCCGTTCGATCTCGACACGATCGATCTGACGAAACCGCGGCCGTGGAAAATCGTCAGCGGCGATGGCCGCGACCGCCTGAAATTGTTCTGCGGATTTCTCGGCTGCGATGTGCGGCCGTTCAATCCGCTGCTGGCGGCGCTGCCGCAGCGGATTCACTGCAGCAACCGCAACCCCGCCTGCAATGAACGGCTCAATCATTTCTACCGGATGGCGGTCGCGGAATCGAACGGCCAGCGCATCGGCGGCGAGAGCGTGATCGCGAAGCTGAGCGAATTGCTCTTCATCGAGCTCGTGCGCATGTATCTGGAATCGCTGCCGCGTGAACAGACCGGCTGGCTCGCGGGCCTGCGCGATCGTCATGTCGGGCGGGCCTTGGCCTTGCTGCATGCCGAACCTGCCAGGCCATGGACGCTGGACGATCTCTCCGGCGAGGTGGGATTGTCGCGTTCGGCGCTCGCCGATCGCTTCACCGGCTTTGTCGGCATGCCGCCGATGCAGTATCTCGCCAAATGGCGGATGCAGGTTGCGTCCGGTCTGCTGACATCGGGGCAGGGCAATATCGCGCGGATCGCGGTCGATGTCGGCTACGATTCGGAAGCGGCTTTCAGCCGCGCGTTCAAGAAGATCGTCGGCATGCCGCCCGCCGCCTGGCGCAAGAATCAATCAACAAGCCAGATTCGCCGCGAGATCGCGTGATTTGATCCAGGCGCGGAACGCCTGAACGGCTGGCTCGGCCGATTTGCGTTTGACCGAGACCAGCCAGTGCGCCGACTCGCAATCGACGTGCGATTCCCAGACCGGCACCAGCGTGCCGGCCGCAAGTTCGGCATCGACCAGGGGCCGGCGGCCGATGGCAATGCCGAGGCCGCGCGCGGCGGCATCGAACGCCATCTGCAATGTGTCGAAGCGCAAACCGTGTTCGGGCGAGGGCGTTTTGCGGCCGGTCGCCGTGGCCCAGCGCGCCCAGTCTTCCGACACGGTCGTGACATGGATCAGCGGCAGCGCCTCGAGTTCCTTTCCGGCAAAGTCGGCCTGCCGGTGCGGGGCGCAAACCGGCACCAGCGTTTCGCGCAGCAGGGCGTCGGCGACAAGGCCGGGCCAGTCGCCACGGCCGACGCGGATCGCGATGTCCGCGCCGCCCTCGCCGAGTTCGGCGCAATCCTGCGACGTATCGATCGCCACCGCGATATCGGGATGGGTGTCGCGGAATTCCGACAGCCGCGGCAGCAGAAACCGATTGGCGAAAGTCGGCGCGACGCTGATGCTGAGTCTTCGGCGATGACGCGATGAGGAAATCTCCGCGCTGCCTTCGGCCAAGGCCTGCAACGCCGATTGCACAACGGGATAGTAAGCGCTGCCCGCCGGCGTCAGCACCGGACCTTTGGCCGTCCGCATGAAGAGCGGTGTGCCCAGCCATTGCTCCAGCGCCTGGATGCCATGACTCACGGCACTCGGCGTCAGCAGCAATTCCTCGGCGGCCTGCTTGAAACTCAGATGCCGTGCCGCTGCCTCGAACAGGCGCAAGGTGTTCAGCGGCGGCAGACGATGGCGCATGGCGATGGCCGTTCGGTCGGATGAATAATTTTCAGCTCGGCGCGAAAACTTCTCGTTTGAAAGCATAGCACCGGCCGGGAAGCATGGCCTTGCAACCAAGGAATGACTCTCATGCCCATGTACAAACCCGGCGCCGCCGTCCTGCTCGACGTGCGCGGTGCGTGCGCCACCGTCACCCTCAACCGCCCCGGCAAGCTCAATGCGCTGAATGCCGAGGTGATCGACCGCCTGCAGGAGATTTTCGATTTCGTGGAAAGCGAGGCGAATATCCGCGCCGTCGTCCTCACCGGCGCTGGCGAACGGGCCTTCAGCGCCGGCGCCGATATCGCCGAATTGCAGCAGACAATCCGGCGCGGTGTCGATGTGGCGATGCGCGACTTCGTGCGGCGCGGCCAGAATCTGACCCGCCGCATCGAATCCTTCGGCAAGCCGGTGATCGCGGCGGTGAACGGGCTGGCCTTCGGCGGTGGCTGCGAGATCGTGGAAGCCTGCCCGCTGGCCATCGCCGCGGATCATGCGACCTTCGCCAAACCGGAGATCAAGCTCGGCTTTGCGCCGCCCTTCGGCGGCACCCAGCGGCTGCCGCGGCTGATCGGCCGCAAGCGCGCCCTGCACATGATCCTGACCGGCGAGACGATATCGGCGCGGGATGCGCGACTGATCGGCCTCGTCAACGAGGTGGTGCCGCGCGTCAACCTGATGGACGCCGTGCAGGCTCTGGTGGAGCAAATCTGCCTGCACACGGCGGAAGCGGTCCGGGCCTGCCTCACCAGTGTGACGCGGGGCATCAATCTCACCATCGATGAGGGGCTTGCGGTGGAGGCCGGACAGTTCGAGCGCATGGCATCGACATCCGACGTACATGCCGGATTGCAGGGGTTTCTCGATCGCTCACGGCGCAGGCAAAGCGGAGAATCGGGATTTGACGACGTCGTGCAGCCGGTCGCGGAGCGGATATAGGCGCGCGATTCTGCTTAGGCCCGGGCCCGCGCCTGGTCCGCCAGTTGTTTCAGGACCGCCCGCAGCGGCCCGGCGCCGTTGACCCGCTGCGGAAAGGGCAGCCGCAGGGCGGTCCGGCCATTCTGCAATTCCATGCCTTCGGGATCGAAGCCCGCGCATATCCAGTTCCCGTCGGGTGCGCCGAGCAGGTTGGTCGCATAAAGGCGCAGCGCGTCCGCATGATCCTCGTTCATATGCGCGGCGGCGCCCGCCTCGGCGGCGATGAGATCGTCCGCACCGGCCAGATCGACCAGAATATCGGCCGGGTTGAGGTCGATGATCCGGCCAAAGCCCGCGACCAGATGCGCGCTTTCAACGTCGATGCGGTAAAATGCGAAATCCGCAAAGTCCACGAACATCTCCGATTCGGGCTGGCGCGCGAGGTAGCGGCGGCGGTCGTTCCCGTCTTGTGTCACGCTGGCGCGTCCCATCAGGGTCACGCGGGCGCCCTGCAGCGGATCGCCCTCCTTGCGCTCGTCGAGCATGAGCGAGACGCGGGCATCGGCGAGGATGTTCTTGGTATGCAGCGCCAGTCCCGAGATCAGCAGCAGCGGTGCGCCGTCTGGCGCCGTCGCCACATTGACCAGCGAGCAATGGGGAGCGCCCGAACCGGGCATCAGGGTCGCGAGAGCTCCGGACCGGCTCTCCCGCAGTAATTTGCGGGTGGCCTGACAGGGGTCGAAATCGGCAGTTGGCTGCTTATCTGAGGTCCTTAGCAGGTTTCTGCGTTAACTCTCTCCATTAATTCCAGCTCCGGGAACCATTTGGGGCTAGAATTGTA
>JAEWCJ010000346.1 GCA_023390695.1 Pseudomonadota bacterium
GCCGCGGGCCTGGCCGGCTCCGGCTTGGCGGTATTGTCGACGCCGTTCTGCCCGGGCATGCCGGGCTCGTTGTTCATGATGCTGACCGGCGGAATCGAGTCCGCGGTCGGGAAATTCGCCGTGGTGGTGACGCTCGGTCCCGGATGCGCGGCCGCAGCCGCCGGCCCCGGCCGCAAGGGCTGCCCCCAGGCGGCGGCGTGACGCTCGACATGGCTTTGGAACGCATCCTCCTTCAGATTCGCGAGAATGCGCGAGGGATCCTCCAGCAGCAATTCGGCGGCATCGCAGGTGTCGGGAGCGCAATTCACGCGGGCGGAGAATGCACGGGCAAAGAAGCCGAAGCGGTCGGTCTCCACCGGACGGCGCAATGTCGCCAGCGATTGCTCATAGTCGTTGCCGCGCGCCGCGAAATCGGCCGCGTCGGCGAGCAGGTTCAGGCGGGCCTCGGCATAGGCGGCGGCCGCCGCCACGGTTTCCGGGGTCGCGAATAACGCCTTCTCGCACGCGGCATCGACGGTCTCGCCGGCACTGGCGGCAAGACACGCCAGCGGCGAATCCTGCGTGCGCAAGGTGAGGTCCGTCAGACGGGCATCGAGGGCGCGCCGTTCCAGCGCACGATCGCTGGCCGCCATGCGTTCGTGGACGGTCCAGCCGAAGCTCACAGCCAGCGCAATCGCGCCGAGTCCCGCAAGACCTCCGAGCGTGCGGCCGGTGCCGTTGCGAAGCATTGCGAAGACCAGAAGAAACAGGGCGCAGCCGGCAAGGACAGCCGCCATCCACCACGGCATCGAAAGCATGCCTGTCACGGAATCGATTTCCGGCATTGCAGTTGCCCCTTCACGTCTGTGATCCTGACCGCAAACCGGGCAGGATCAAGGCACTTTTCTGCAACTTCCCAGCCCCGCCCGGCAACGGAAGGCCGGTACCAGATCGCCGCCGGCGGCAAAAGCCCTCTCGGCTGCGATCGCGCGCTTTGTCGGCGCAGTACGCAAATCCGTCACACCGCTGCCATCCCTAGCCAACAAGCGGCGTCCATCTGCATTCCCATCTGCACAGAGGATCAGAAAATCGAATTCGCAGGAAGCCGGATAATCGTCCGCCGGCCTTCTTCCGCACCCGCATCAGGGAACCAAACCGCGGAACAAACGTTCAAATTGTCAGCGTTCAGGGGAGACTGACATGCGTCTGCTATTCGGGATGGTGCTTGGCGCGTTGATGACGGTGGGCCTTGCCTATTTTCACGATTCCTTCGGCACATCGGCGGCCGCCGGACCGAGCGCAGGCATAAGCCGCCCCATGGTGAATTGGGACGTCGTCGAATCCAACTGGAACAGCGTCAAGGTCAAGGCGCATAGCGGCTGGACCGAACTGAAATCGCGCGTCGATCGCAGCTGACGTGGATCAGCCCTGCGGGTCAGATGACGATCGGACGCAAGCCCCGGCCGATATGATCGCGACCAAGCCTAGCGATGGCGGTCGAGCTGGCTCTCCTTCGCCACGCGCTCAAACGCTTCGTCGTTGCTCTTGATCCGGTACTGATGCTCGTCCCCGTCCGGCGGCAACAGCTTCACGACCTTGAATGTTCCTGAGGCCGGGCCGCGATTGAGCGGGCCGGCGATGTAGCGCACGGTCTGACCGGGCGCGTATTTGTGTGACTTCAACACGCCTACTCTCCATCAGATGCGCAGGCCGCCCCAGCTGCGCTTCAGGGGGATAAGCCCCTGAATCTTCGGACTTTATTAAGTAACTATAGCAGCATTTGCGGCTTCCGGGGAAAATTCCTCCTGCCAATAGGTTCCCAATTCCTGAGCAAAATCATTTGCTTAAGCGCAGACGCCAGCAGGTTAGGCGGAGCGGCTGACAATTCACGTGAACTGGCCGGAAAAATTCAGGCCCCCGGCATGAATTCCGGGGGCCTGGCCTCAAATTTCCAGCTTGGCAGGACGGCTACCGCCGCACCTCCTCGCAGACCGTGGTGCCGGCCGCGTTGGTGACGCAGGTCCGCTCGCGCACCATCGGACGTTCGCGCTCCTCGATGATCACGCGCTCCCGATTGCTGTCGCCGGCGCCGGCGCCCACGGTGCCGCCAATGCCTGCACCCACGGCAGCGCCCACCGGGCCACCGACCACGGCGCCGACACCCGCACCAACCGCCGCGCCGGTCGCTGCGCCAGCCGCCGCATCCTGCGCCTGTGCAATCGACGGACCCATAAATATCGCCGCAACCGCTGCGGCCAAAACTGCAGCTTTCATCATCTGTCGCCTCCTTCAATCACCGCCGAAACAACGCAAAGCGTGCAGCGATCGTTCCGCTTTGCCTTCGCGGCCTCAGATGCGGCGACAAAAGAAAACGCCCGGCGCTCTACGCACCGGGCGTCCTGATTCGTGCAGCGTCAGTGCGCTGGCTCAGGCGCGGGCCAGATTGCCGGCCGCCTGCTTGCCGCGCTCGGTGACGAGCTCGTAGGAAACCTTCTGGCCTTCCACCAGCGTGCCCAGGCCGGCGCGCTCGACCGCGCTGATGTGAACGAACACATCGCGTGAACCGTCATCCGGCTGGATGAAACCGAAACCCTTTTGGGTGTTGAAGAACTTGACTTTACCAACGGCCATCGTGGCCTCTCCTTCAGCTATGCAGAAGCCGCCAGGACAAATCGCCGGGCGGCGGATCGAACATCCGAGTTTTGGAGATGACTTGAAGCAGCCCAAAAATCGGCAGCATAGCAAGGCAGCTAAAACCTGATGCGGAATCCCCTTACGATGAAACTTGGAAACCGTCAAATGGACCGGCCGCATCCGGGCGCGGCAAAGTTGCCGTTAACCGGCGGGAAAGGACGAATCGATGCGCCTGCAATTCGTTGGTTCCGGCGATGCCTTCGGCTCGGGCGGACGCTTCAACACCTGCCTGCATCTGACCGGCGAGCGCACCAATCTGCTGATCGATTGCGGCGCAACATCGCTCGTCGCGATCAAGAAGCTCGGCCTCGACCGCGGCGCCATCGACGGCATCCTCGTCACCCATTTCCACGCCGACCATTTCGGCGGCCTGCCGTTCTTCATTCTCGACCAGCAGCTCAACGTGAAGCGCTCCCGGCCGCTGCTGATCGCCGGACCAGGCGGACTGACCGAGCGCTACGAACGCGCCATGGCGGTCGCCTTTCCCGGCGAGCGGCAATTGCCGTTCCGGCTCACACTGACGGAGCTCGAGATCGGCGCCGCCAACAGCCTCCCCGACCTGCGCGTCACGCCCTATCACGTCGTGCATGACGACCGCGCCGGCCCCTGCCTCGCCTATCGCATCGAGGCCGAAGGCAAGGTGATCTGCTATTCGGGCGACACCGAATGGACCGACGCGCTGCTCGAGGCGGCGCGCGGCGCCGACCTCTTCATCTGCGAATGCTACATGTTCGAGAAGCCGCGCAAGTCGCACATGTCGCTCGCGACGCTGAGGAAACACCTGCCGGCGATCGGCGCGAAGCGCGTGGTGCTCACGCATCTGAGCGAGGACATGCTGGGGCGGCTGGACGAGGTCGATCTGGAGATCGCCGAGGACGGCAAGATCGTGGATGTCTGACGACTCAGCCCGGCATCGTCAGCCTGGCATATTGCGCATAGCCGCGGTAAGGCCGCTCGACGAGCAGGGCCGCATCCTTGCGGTCGGCGAGGATGGTCAGCTCAAGCTCCAGTTCCGCACGCGGCGTGACGTGAAACACCGCCAGCCAGCGCTTCAGCAGGAGCTGGAACCAGAACGGCAGCCCCTCCAGACCGCCGAAATCCACGATCTGCATCTGTCCGTGCGTGGCGAGCGAGGCGGTCGCCTGCTCCAGCACCGCGCGCCAGCGCGGGATCATCGACAGCGTGTAGGACATGAACACCCGCTGGAACAGCGCGACCCCGAACAGCGCCTCGGTGTCGAAGGACGTGGCATCCGCCAACGCCACCCGGACGCGCGACGACAGGCCGGCGCGTGCGATCCGCTCCTGCGCCGTCGCCAGCATCTCGCCGGAAATATCGATGCCGTAGAAATGCGCCTGCGGGTATTGCCGCGCCGCGCGGATCAGGTTGCGCCCGGTGCCGCAGCCGATCTCCAGCACGCAATCGCCGGGCTGCGGACGCAGCCGGTCGATCAGCAGATCGCGCCCGAGCAGATAATATTTGCGGGTGGCGTCATAGACATGACGCTGATGCCGGTACATGCGGTCCATCGCACCGGCGGCGCCGGAAGAGCCGTTCATCGTCTCATCCGGCGAAGACATAGAGATGGAACCCGCCATAGATCGCGGAGCGGTCGCGCAGGGGGAAATCCTCCGACGCCTCCGCCTCGTAGTCCCAGTG
>JAEWCJ010000130.1 GCA_023390695.1 Pseudomonadota bacterium
TGGTCATGTCGACACCACGAGCTTGTAGCCGATGCCGCGCACGGTCTGCAGCAGCAGGGGATTGGCCGGATCGCGCTCGATCTTGCGCCGCAGGCGGTTGACCTGAACGTCGACCGCGCGCTCGTTGGCGGCCGGATCGTTGCCGGCCAGCGCCAGGCGCGGCACGGTTTCGCCCGGACTTGCCGCAAGCACCGTCAGCATCTCGCGCTCGCGGTCGGTGAGCCGCACGATGTCCTCGCCGCGGCGCAATTCGCCGCGCGTGATGTGAAACACGAATTCGCCGAAACGTACCGATTCCGGCGCCGGCGTCACGGCCGGCTGCGCGCGCTTGAGAATATTGGCGATGCGCAGCGACAACTCGCGCGGCTCGAATGGCTTGGCGACATAATCGTCGGCGCCGATCTCGAGCCCTTCGATCCGCATCGCGCTCTCGTCGCGCGCGGTAAGCATCAGGATCGGCACTGCCGATGTCTGCCGCAATGCCTTGGCGAGCTCGAAACCGGATTCACCCGGCATCATCACATCGAGAATGAGCAGGTCGAAATGCAGTCCCTGCAACTTGGCGCGGGCGTCGGCGGCATTGTCGGCGGTGGTGACGCGATAGCCCTCGGAGGCCAGGAACCGGGACAGCAGATCGCGGATGCGGCGGTCGTCGTCGACGATCAGCAGGTGCGGCGCGTCGTCCGCCGGGATGGGTCGTGCGGGGCTGGCGGCCAGAATGCTCATCATCAGGTTTTGGGATGTCGGGTTTGATCGGCGCGGCTGATCAGCCTCTGCACGCTGTCGCGGTCTTCGGCATCGATCATGGCCATCAGGAAACGGCAGGCGGCTTCGCGCGCGCCGGGATCGAGCTCGCCAAGCGCGCGGTCGATGCGTTCCGTCTGCAGGCCGGCCAGTTTCATGGCCAGCGCTTCGCCTTTCGGCGTGGCATAAAGAAGGCGCTGGCGGCGGTCATTGGCCCCTTCCTTCTGGACCACGAAACCCTGATCGACGAGCTGTTTGAGCACCCGGCCAAGCGATTGTTTGGTGATGTTGAGGATACCCAGTAGATCGGCGACCTTCATGCCCGGATTGCGGGTCACAAAATGCACCACCCGGTGGTGGGCGCGGCCGAAGCCGAGTTTGGCCAGCACTTCGTCCGGGTCGCTGACGAAGTCGCGATAGGCGAAAAACAAGAGCTCGATGATGTCCCAGAGCGGGCCGCCCCCGTCGCGGGAATGGGTCCCGCTCGCCGGAGTTGTGCGGTCGCGGAGCGGTGAAATCGTCATATGTCCCAACGGGTGCCCAGCCATTTATGTCAGTTATATTGACATATTTTCAGAGGATTGTTACCGAGAGCCTCGTCTAAAGGAAAGGATCGTACCCAAAAGGATGCGGGTCACGATCATTGCGCCGGTTCCCGAAGCGCGCTCTCATAGACTGGTCGGGAAAATATCGGGATTTGACCCGCGAAGCAAAGCGCGTTCGCAGGCGGTCTGCGGACCCGCTTCGCGGCCCACTCCCGAGGAGGAATGTCATGGCGGTGCCTTTTCATGAGCTTCCAGGGCTGATCTGGTTCGACGGCAAGCTGTTGCCCGGGCCGGACACCAAAATTCACGTCCTGACCCATGGCCTGCATTACGCAAGCTGCGTATTCGAGGGCGAACGGGCCTATGGCGGCAAGATTTTCAAGAGCACGGAGCATTCCGAGCGGCTCAGAAAGTCGGCCAATATCCTGGATTTCCAGATTCCGTATTCAGCCGCCGAGATCGACGCCGCCAAGCAGCTCGTGCTCGACAAGAACGGCATGAGGGACGCCTATGTGCGCCCGATCGCCTGGCGCGGCTCCGAGCAGCTCGGGGTCTCGGCCCAGAACAACGCCATCCACCTCGCCATCGCGGTCTGGGAATGGCCGAGCTATTTTGATCCGGCGCAGCGGCTGAAAGGGATCAAGCTCGATCTCGCCGAATACCGGCGTCCCGACCCGCGGACCGCGCCGTGCATGGCCAAGGCCGCCGGTCTGTACATGATCTGCACGATCTCCAAGCACCGGGCCGAGCGCAGAGGCTATGCCGATGCGATGATGCTCGACTGGGAAGGGCGCGTCGCCGAATGCACCGGCGCCAACATTTTCTTCGTCCAGGACGGCAAGATCCACACGCCGCTGGCGGATTGCTTCCTCGACGGCATCACCCGCCGCACCGTGATCGATCTTGCCAAGCGCCGCGGCTTCGAGGTGATCGAACGGCGGATCATGCCGGAAGAGCTGTCAGGCTTCTCCGAATGCTTCATCACCGGCACCGCTGCGGAAGTGACCGCGGTGGCGCAGATTGCCGACTGGAATTTCAATCCCGGCGGCATCACCAAGCAGCTGATGGATGACTACACCGTCGAGGTGAATCCGAAATCGGCGGCGGCGTAATCACCCTCTCCCCGCGTGCGGGGAGAGGGTGCCGAGCGGCCCGGAATTTTCGACGACGGGAATGTATTGATCCGCGAGGCGGGTGAGGGGGATTCGCCGTTTTCGCGTTGCAGATCGTTAGGCCCCTTATTGGGCAACGCCCCCTCACCCGACTTGCTCGCATGCGCTCGCAAGTCGACCTCTCCCCGCAAGCGGGGAGAGGTGAATCTCAATCCCGCACCACGACCAGCCGGTCGGTCCCGCTTTCCGCGCCCCAGACTTCGCCGGGCCGGCCGAGCATCTGCCGCACGGAGGCGCCCGTCCGGTTGCTGCGGAAGCTGTCGAATTTCTCGGTTTTGGGATCGAAGCGCACGATCGCATTGGTGGAGAAATCCGTCAGCCAGACTTGGTCCTTGTCATCGACATAGACCGAATAGGCGCCGGATTTCGCATTCGGCAGCGTCCAGGTGCTCCAGCTCTTGGCCAGCGGATCGTAGCGGCCGACTTCGCCGGTCTGCCAGAAGCTGATCCACAAGGCGCCCTTGGAGTCGGACCAGATGCGGCGCGGTCCGACGCCCTTGCGCGGCGTTTCGACGAGGCTGGTTTCGCCCGTCACCACATCCACCTTCGCCAGATGATCGCCAGCCAGCGACACATACCAGACGTCGCCGGACGGCGTCGTCGTGATGCCGTAAGGGCCGCGCCCGCGCGGCGATTTCCACACATCCGTCTTGCCGTTTGCCGGATTGACGCGGCCATAGACGCCATTCTGTCCGGTGAACCAGTAGATGCCCTTGTTGTCGAAGGTGCCGGTGTTGAGATTGGCGTCGGCAAATTCCGCGGGCAGCGGGAAGACCTGCACCTCTTTCGTCTGCGGATCGACGCGCACATTGGCGTTCAGCCCGCCGTCGGTGACCCAGGCGGCGCCGTCGGGACCGACGATGACGCCATGCGGACGCGATCCGGCGCCGAGCGGAACGCGTTCGATCTTGCCGGTCCTGGGATCGAGCCGGCCGAGTTCGCCGCTGTGCTGGCCGGTATACCAGACGCTGCCGTCGGGCGCGGGCGCGACGTCATGCGGATGCGAGCCTTTCGGCACGTCATAGTATTTCACCTGCGCCGCAATAGCGGCTGGCGCATGCAAAGCATGCACACAAATTGCAACCAAAGCCGCTCGGCGCATCGTAAGTCCTGTTC
>JAEWCJ010000193.1 GCA_023390695.1 Pseudomonadota bacterium
GATATAGGCCGTCACGTTCACATGGCCGTATTGCCCATCGTAGCCCTTGGTCTCTTCTTCCGTGGCGGGTTCGTTTTCGGAAAAGGGATCCGGCTTGAATTCGCGCGACAGATGAAAGGCGGTCACCTGCTGCTTTGGACGGCTCGCCAGATGTTTCGCGTCGTAGACGCGGCCGAAACAGGCTTCGGTCCGCAGCGGCAGATGCGCGGGGAGGGGCGAGTCCTTCTTCTCGCTCTCGGCAGCAACCGGTGCGATTGCCGTCAGAGTGAGCAGCACGGCCAAGACCAGACGCATCCCGCGAACCCCGTTGATGACAGGACGCAAGGCTAACCCGGTTTTCCGTCCCGCTGCCAGACCAAAGCGACAATCAGCGCCATGCAAGCCAGCATCGCAAGTATCACGCCGACGACCGCCGGCCAGCCGCCATATTCCCACGCCAGACCCGGAAAGAAGGCGCCGGCGCTGCCGCCGACATAGAAGGCGGTGACGTAAAGACCGATGGCCGAGGAAATTCCGGTCCTGGCCGTCGTGACGACGAAGCTCTGCGAGGACGCCTGCGTAAAGAATCCGCACACGGCCGCGACGGACAGCCCGATAACGATGGCGGTAAGTGAGGGCACGAGCGTGAGGACAATGCCGAGCGCCCAGACCAGCAGCGCGCCGATGACGAAATGGCGGCGGCCAAACCGCGCCACCCAGATGCCGGTCGTCGGCGTGGTGACCGTGCCGATCAGATAGACCACGAAGATGAGGCCGAGGCTTGCGGGCGACAGATTGAAGGGCGGCTGGGCGAGCGCGAAACTGATGAATGTGAAGGCCGCCATGAAATTGAACAGCACGCCAAAGCCGACCGCAAAGGTCGCAAGCAATTGCGGCTTGCGCAGATGATCCAGCATCTGCAGCAGCGAGACGCGGATATTTTCCGCACGCACGAAATTCTTCTCGCGCGGCAGCAGCCAGATGACGCCGGCGGCGCAGAGCGCGGTCAGTGCAGCGACGGCGAGAAAGGCACCCCGCCATCCGATCGGCTCGGCCAGCAGCCCGGTGATCAGCCGGCCGAGAAATCCGCCGATGGCCGCGCCCGATGTATAGATGCCGGTCATGCCGACCGCTTCGTCCGCCGGCCATTCGCCGCCGATATAGGCGACGGTCACCGCGAAGATCGGCGGCAGCAGCAATCCCTGCATGAACCGCCAGAAAATGATCGCCTCGAGGCTGGATGAAAAGGCGATCATGGCAGTCGGAACGATGAGCGCGATCATGGCGGCGGTAATGACGCGTTTGCGCCCCAGCACATCGGCGACGGCGAGCGTCGAAGCGGTCATGATGATGCTGATATCGGCGGCGCGGGCGCCGAACTCGCTCGACAGGAGCGGCAGGACGGCCTGCGGCGAATACAGGTTCAGGAAGGCGCCGCCGCCGGCGAGAGCGACGGCGATGCGCCGTGGATCGAGCGTCATATGAAGACCGGTAGAGCAGGTGGGAATGGCACGAATGCGCAAGCAACATTGCCGACATAATCGGGCTTTGCTAGGGCTTTGGTCCCTTATCCCGACATGACTTCCATGCAATCCGAACCGGACGATCTCGGCCCCAGGCCGTACTGGAGCCTTGCCGGCTTGCGGGAGGGTGTGCGCCTGATCCTGCCGGGTCTGCCTGGTGTCCTGGTATTCGGCGCGGCCTTCGGGGCGATTGCGGCGCAAAAGGGCCTGTCGCTCACCGAGGCCGCTCTGATGAGCGCGATCGTCTTCGCCGGTGCGTCGCAGCTTGTGGCGATGGAAATCTGGACCAGCGAACTCACCGCCGGCACCATCGCGACCCTCGCGCTGGTCACCGCCGTGGTGAACATGCGGATGCTGCTGATGAGCGCCTCGCTGCGGCCCTGGCTTGGTCCGCTTCCGGCCTGGCAGGTTTATCCGACGCTCACCATCGTCACCGACATGAGCTGGATCGCAACGATCCGCTATCGCCGGCAGGGCGGCGCCGATGCCGGCTATCTCCTGGGGACGAGTCTCACCGTCTGGCTGGCATGGATCCCGGTGACGGTGGTCGGCTATCTCGGCGGCGCCATGATTGCAGACCCGCGCCGTTTCGGGCTCGATCTGATCATCCCGATCTATTTCATCGCCATGCTTGTGCCGATCTGGCCGGGCGCGCGCCGCGCCGTCCCATGGGCGATAGCGGGCATTGTCGCCCTTGTCGCCGAGCGCTTCGTTCCCGGCTGGTGGTTCATCATATGCGGCGCGTTCGCCGGCGCGATCAGCGGAGGCTTCATCGATGACCGCAAATGACGTGCTGCCGTATGCGGCAGTCATCGCGATCTGTGCCATGTCGGCGGCGACGCAATTGATGCGGCTCGGCGGTTACTGGCTGATGGGGCACGTGCCGATCACGCCGCGCGTGCGCAAGATGCTGGAAGCGTTGCCCGGGTCGGTGATCATCGCGCTGGTTCTGCCGACCGTGGTGAAGACGGGGCCGACCGCCTATCTCGCGGTGGGTGCGGTGATCGTCTGCATGCTCTGGCGCCGCAACGAATTTCTCGCGGTTGCGGTTGGTGTTGCCGTGGCCACCCTCTGCCGGTTCTACGGCTTGTGACTGAGCACTTTTGCGGCGTTGGCCAATGTCTGGTCGGGCGTGCCTGACGCGTCGACGATGCTCCAGTCGAGCGCCCCGAGATCGTAGCTTTCCTGATGGTGCGCCACCGCCTCGTCGGCGTCGGACGCATCGCCGGTGCGTGCGCCGACGCGCTGCAGGCGTATGGCGAGATCGGCGGTGAGAAACAGTCCGCTGAAGGGGACGTTGCCGGCGCGCGCCGTATCTTCTGCAATCGTGCGCTCGTCCTGCTTCGCGAATACGGCGTCGATGATCGCCGAATGTCCCGCCATCAGGATGCACCGGGCATGCTCGATCAACAGCGCATACAGCTTCTCCGTCACTTCGCGGGTGTAGGCCTCCTGCGGCAGCTTGTCGGTTTCCGAGCGGTTGAACATGCGCTTTCGCATCACGTCCGAGCGCAGCACCACCGCGCCTGGCGCCGGATCGATGGCCGGCGCCAGCGCCCGGCCGAGCAGCGACTTCCCGGTTCCGGACAGGCCGCCGATGGCGAGGAGGCGCGGTGGCGGCGGTGCGATCAGCCGTCGTGCCAGGCGGAAATAGCTGCTGGCCGCCTCGCGGATGCTGTCGGCTTTCTCGGCGGCGGCTGTGTCGAGACGTGCCGCCGTCACCTTCGCGCGGATCGCCGCCCGCAGCGACAGGAACAGCGGCAATGCCGCCAGCGCATCGAAATCCGAAACCCGCGCGGTTTCGATGAGGTAGCGGTTGAACAGGGTGTTCGCGGCGGCCTGCAGATCGCGCGCGATCAGGTCCATCAGGACGAAGGCGAGGTCGTAGAGCACGTCGCCCGAGGCGACGACAGGGCTGAACTCGATCGCGTCGAACAGAACCGGTCTGCCGTCGATCAGCGCGATGTTGCCGAGATGCAGATCGCCATGCAGACGGCGGATCAGCCCCTGCGCGGCGCGGCGCTGCAGGAGCGGTTCGAGCTTCGACAGCAGGGCGCGGCTGGCCCGCGTGAGATCTGCCGCTTCGGCGGCGGGAAACAGATCGGGCGCTGCCGCGAAGGCATCGTGGTTCTGTGCGACATAGTCGCCGAGCGCCGAAATCCACGGCGCGGCCTCGACCGCCGGGGCCTGCTCATGTGCACGGGCGATGACGCGGGCGAGCGTGTCGGCCAGTGTGAAATCGATCCTGCCGGCGTCGGCGAGATGGTCGAGCGTCGCGTTCTCGTCGAAGCGGCGCATCTCCAGCGCCCATTCGACGACGGCCCCGTCACCGCCGATATGCAGCGTGCCGTCCGCTTCGCGGGTGATGGCGATCACGCGTCGATAGATTTCGGGCGCTGTGCGCCGGTTGATCGCAAGCTCCGCCTCGCAGGCGGCCTTGCGCTTGTCCAGCGTGGAATAATCGAGGAACGGAAATTGCACGGCACGCTTGATCTTGAGCGCGCGGTCGCCTGCCAGAAACACAGCCGCCGCATGGGTGTCGATGCGCCGGACAGCCTCTCCGCCATGCGTGTGCGGATCGGACAGAAACGCCAGCACCTCGGCTTGGTCTTTCGGAGGCATCATAAGACTATAATGCGGAAGATCCGGGACGGACGGTATTGAGTTTTGTCAACGCGGCAGGAACGATGCCGTTCGAGGCTGTATTGCTGTTCAATGCTGACGGGAGAGGAGTTTGCGGTGACGACATTGCCCCCTGAATTCAGACGTATCCGGCTCAATCTGGCGCGGTCCAAGGCCTTTCCGAACGGCTCCGACCGGCACGGCTACGAGTTCGTGGCGCCGTTGGACAAGGACGGTCATATCGACCCCAAGCTGTGGCGGGAATATCGGACATATTGCGGCGTCCGGCGTTTCTGGGAAGGCGAACCGGACGAGGCCGGGCGACTTGTGCACAAGCCAGGCGGCACTTCCGGCCGCTGGGTGTTCGATTACGACGATACGGCCGAATTCGACGACGAGGCGGGCTATCGCTTTGGAGAACATGCCTTTCTGCCGGGGGAATATGTCTCGGTTCGGGACGAGGACGGGGCGATGCACACGTTTCAGGTGGCGACAGTCGAGCACATCTGACCCTCCGCAATTGCGCTTGACCGGACGGCTGCGGGACGGTGAATTGGCCGGCCCGCACGCGCGGGCCGAAAGTCAGTGGAGGAAAAAACGTGCTGATCGACCACCGCACCTATGTCATCCGGCCGGGCAAGATGCAGGCCCATCTCGAAATCTATGAGAAATACGGCTATGCGGCGCAGGTGCGTCATCTCGGCAAGCCGCTCGCCTACATGTTCGCCGAAAGCGGCGAACTCAACACCATCGTGCATATCTGGATGTACAAGGACGCGGCCGATCGCGCCGCCCGCCGTGCCGCGATGCAGGCCGATCCGGACTGGCAGGAATATTTGAAGCGGAACGCCGAAGCCGGTTATCTGGTCAGCCAGAAGACCTCGCTGATGCTTCCGGCGAATATCGACCAGGTTGCCAAATCGGTCTGAACGGAGACGAGCGTGATGCGCGCCAATGACGGGTCCCGCACCGGCGGAGAAATTCTGGTCGACCAGCTTGTCGCGCATGGCGTGCAGCATGTTTTCTGCGTGCCCGGCGAGAGTTATCTCGCCGCGCTCGACGCCTTCCATGACCGTTCGGTTGCGGTGACGGTGTGCCGCCAGGAAGGCGGCGCGTCCATGATGGCGGAGGCACACGGCAAGGCGACGGGCCGTCCCGGCATCTGCTTCGTCACGCGCGGGCCCGGCGCCACCAATGCCTCGGCGGGCCTGCACATTGCGATGCAGGATTCCACCCCGATGATCGTGTTCGTCGGCCAGGTGGCGCGCGACATGCGTGAGCGCGAAGCGTTCCAGGAACTGGACTACCGCGCGGTGTTCGGCACCATGGTGAAATGGGCGACCGAAATCGACGATGCCGCGCGCATTCCCGAACTGGTGTCGCGTGCGTTTTATGTCGCGACCAACGGCCGTCCGGGGCCGGTCGTCATTGCGCTCCCGGAAGACATGCTCACCGACCGCGCCATCGTCGGCGATGCACCGGCCTTCGAGCCGGTCGAGACCTGGCCGGGCCTGACCGACATGTCGCGGCTGCAGAAGATGATCTGGGCCGCGAAAAAGCCGGTGATGCTGCTCGGCGGCAGCCATTGGTCGGAAAAGGCCTGTGCCTCCGTGATGCGTTTCGCTGAACGCTTCGATATGCCGGTGGCGACGACGTTCCGCCGCGCGCATCTGTTCGATGCGCTGCATCCCTGTTACGCGGGCGATCTCGGCATCGGTCCCAATCCGAAATTGCTGGCGCGCATCAAGGCCGCCGATCTTGTCATTCTGGTCGGCGGGCGCATGGGCGAGATGCCTTCGCAAAGCTATTCGCTGTTCGAAATCCCGGCGCCGAAACAGACCTTCGTGCACGTCCATCCCGGCATTGAGGAACTTGGCCGCGTCTATCGTCCCGCGCTTGCCATTCATGCCGCGCCGACTGCCTTTGCGGCGGCGCTGGAAGGCTTGCAGGCGCCGAACGAGATCGTCTGGCGCGAAGAGACCAAGGTGGCGCATGCCGACTATCTCGCCTTCACCGAGACGGCCACCGAGGTGCCGGGTGCGGTGAATGTCGGCGAGATCGTCACCTGGCTGCGCACGCAACTCGCGCCGGAGGATTTCGTCTGCAATGGCGCCGGCAATTTCGCCGCCTGGATTCACCGCTTCTATCGCTTCCGCAAATTTGCGACGCAGGTTGCGCCGACTTCGGGATCGATGGGCTATGGTGTGCCGGCCGCGATCGGCATCAAGCGGCTCTATCCCGAACGCACCGTGTTCTGTCTCGCCGGCGACGGCGACTTCCTCATGCACGGGCAGGAATTCGCCACCGCTGTGCAATACGATCTGCCGGTCATCATCGCCGTGGTGGACAACGGCATGTACGGGACCATCCGCATGCATCAGGAGCGGGAATATCCCGGCCGGGTGGTGGCAACGGCCCTGAAGAATCCGGATTTCGCCGCCTATGCGCGCGCCTTCGGCGGTTTCGGCGCAACGGTCGAGAAGACCGCGGATTTTGCGAAAGCGTTCAACGACGCCAAGGCCTCCGGCAAGCCGGCCATCATCCATCTCAAGGTCGACGGCAACGCGATCTCGCCGTCCGCCACGCTGGAGAGCATCCGGCAGAAAGCGTTGTCAGGGCAGTCGTAAACCCCGGGCCTGTCACCAAGAGCTTGCCGGGGAAGAGTGAATCATGATTCACTCTTTTTATGCCGTATCGCCGCACTGACGCTGTGATCCGCCGGCAGGCGGCCCGCCATGCCCGGATCGTCGATGCCGCCCGGCAGGCGGCCGCTGAGGGCGGGATGGCGGCCGTCCAGATCGCCCCGGTCGCGGAACGTGCCGGAATCGCGACCGGCACCGTCTATCGTTATTTCCCGTCCAAGACCGAGCTGATCGCGGCGCTGGTGCAGGCCATCTCGGAACAGGAGATTGCCGCGGTCCGCAATGCGGCCCGTTCGGCGCCCGGTCCGGTCTCGGCGCTGGCCGCCTCCATCGCGACATTCGCGAGCCGGGCCCTGCGTAGCCGCCGCCTGGCCTGGGCGATCATCTCCGAGCCGGCGGAAGCCGGGATCGAGGAAGCCCGGCTCGAATATCGCAAGGCGCTGGCCAACGAATGGCGCTCGCGGATCGTGGTGGCGATGCGGGCCGGCCATCTGCCGCAACAGGACGCGGACCTGTCGTCCTTCGCGCTGGTCGGAGTGCTGTTGGAAGGCCTGCTCGGCCCCCTGGTCCCGGATGCGGGCGACGACCCGGCGCGGATCCGCAACGCAGTGCAGAACCTGACGCTTCTGTCGCTGCGGGCGCTGGGCGTGAATGATGCGCGCGCGCGCGGCCTCGTGGTGCAGGTGGCGTTGCCCGTCATCGGCGAAGGGTGACATGCTGCCGCATTGTGGCGGCAGGCTGCATTTTTGCGTGGACGACATCACCCTCAAATCTCGACTGGGTACACAGACCGCGCAATGGTGATAGGACAGTTTGGAATGCGGGGGGCGTGCAGGTGCGTTGGCTGGTGCGGAGTCTTGTTGCTGCGGTGACGTTGAGTCCGGCCGCCGGTCTCGCCCAGGGTGTTCCGCCCTCCGCCAGCGCGACGGCGAGCGGCGTCTCGGTCTGGATCGACGGTTCCTATCGCAGCATCAATTTGCCGGCCTTTTCCCTCGGCGTGCGCGAGTCCGATGCGACGCTCAACGATCTCGGGCCTGTGCAACGCTTCAAGCCGCGCGTGAGCGGCGAGGGCGTCAGCGGCGGCATTGGCTTTGTCCTTCCGGACGGGGCCGTGCCGGCGGCTTTCGGATCGAATGTCCGTGTCGGCGTGAGCGGCGGTTACATTCGCGCGGATGCGCGGCAAACGGGTTTTACGACCAGCCAGTGGCCGATACAGATGTGGCTGGACGGCGTCTTGTTCTTCGGCTGCGGTTGCGAATACTCGTCCGATCTGGTGACCAAGTATTCTGGCTGGCGCTTCGGCGTGAACGGCGCGAGCGATATCCGCATTGGCAGCGTGACCTGGACGCCATCAATCGAGTTCATCGGGGGCCGCTCGAAAACACGCCAGACCCTGACACAAATCGATTCGTTCGAGGTCTATGTCGCCAACACGAATCTGAGCTGGTCGGATATCGGCGTCAAACTCGGACTGGGCATGTCAGTGCCGGTGACGCCGGCATTTGACGTGGGGATCGGCGGCACGCTTGCCTTGCTGCACCGGCGCGCGCGCCTGAGCGGCAATGACAGCCTCGATGACGACCTCGGGCCGATCTACGCCAGCTCCGTCGCCACGTCTGCGACGACGTTTGCCGTCGTCCCCGGTGGGAAAGTGGAATTCGCCTATCGCCCGCACGCGCAGGCGACGATCAGGCTGTTTGGCGGTGTCGAATGGGACAGCCGGGTGCCCGGCATTGTCAGTCCGCATTTCACCCCCGAGCAGTTTTTAACATTGACGGGTGATCCCGTCCGCATCGGCTTTTCCGGCCAGATGAGCTATTTCGCCGGCGGCGGATTCAGCTACGCCTTCAGCCGCTAGTCCCCGTCACCGTTGTCGCTTTTGCGATCCAGTCGATGACCGCGCGCAGGCCCGGCACCGGGTTTTCCTCGTGCGGCTTGAAAATGGCGAGCTGGCGGTCGGCGGACGTGCCGTTCGATACGATGGTCAGGCAGCGCAACACCTCATCCAGGCAGCCCAGATGCTGTGCGTCCGGCGTGACATCGGCGATGATCCGGTCGAGCAGATGGGCGACGGTGACCGGTCCGTCGCCCTCGATCTTCACAAAGGTGCCGGCGACGCCATAGCGCTGGGCGCGCCACTTGTTCTCGACGATGATCGCGCGCGTCACCGCATTCATCGCCCAGTTGCGCTCCGGATGGCGGACGAGATAGCGCGTCAGCGACCGGTACAATGCCGCGATCGAGATCGTGTCCTCGACATCGGTGCAGCAATCCGGCGCCCGCAATTCCAGGGTGGGATGTTTGAGGGACGGGCGGATCGCCCACCAGATATAGCTTGAATCCGGCATCACGCCCGCCTGCACCAGCGCGTCGATATAGGAATCGTATTCGGCCTGGGTGCGGAACAGCTCGGGAAGCCCGGTGCGGGGCAATTCGTCATAGGCGGCGAGGCGATAGCCCTTCAGGCCGGTCGGCTGCGACCGCCAGAACGGCGACGAGGTTGACAGCGCGATGAACAGCGGCAGATAGGGAAGCATGCGCATCATCACGTCGATCCGCTGCGCCGGGTCGGGCAATTCCACATGCACGTGCAAGCCGCACAGCATGTTGCGGCGGCCGATCATCTGCAGATCGTCCATCACCGCGTCATAGCGGGCGCCCTCCGATTGCTGCGAGCGCTCCCAGACCGCGGTGGGATGCGTGCCGGAGGCCATGATGGCCAGCTTGTAGTCGCTCGCGATGCTTGTCAGGGTCTTGCGCAAGCCGTGCAATTCGGCGCGTGCGGCCGTGATATCGGTCTGCGGTGCGGTGACGACTTCGATCTGCGACTGCAGGAATTCTCCCGCCACCTTGTCTCCGAGCGCCGCCTTTGCGGCCTTGAAAAATCCCTCCGGCATGGCGCGCATGACAAACTTCGTGTCCGCGTCGACAAGGAAATATTCTTCCTCGATCCCGAATGTGTAGGGAGCGGTCATGAAACCTCGTAACGAATGAGCCGGCGCCGTATGCCCGCGGACGCGGACAATCCCCCGAAACGACGGCGCAAGGCAACGCCATCTGGCGGTAAAAGGTTCCCCGTCAAAAAGGCGGGGATAACAGCGGGATAAGCGATGCGGTCAGTGCGGCCTCGGCACCGGGAAGGTCATGGTTCTGAGAATAGCGCGTGCTGCGCCGCCGAAAATGACTGCGCGGATTCAAGCGGTCTTCGGATTCAGGTTGTTCTTAGAAGGAAGCATCGCGCGGAGCAGGCTCATCCCGGCGGCGGGCGGTTCGCCCCGAAGAGGACGAATGCCCGCCGCGGGCGATCGGCGTTGACCAGGTCTCAATGCGCCATCAGCACCGGCACGGTCATCGATTGCAGGATGCCGCGGGTGGCGCCGCCGAGAATGTATTCGCGCAGGCGGGAATGGCCGTAGCCGCCCATCACGATCAGGCCGGCATCCGTATCGGCGGCATAGGACAGGACGACGTTGGCGACATCGACGTCCGGCGCCGGGATGTTCTTCACCTCGACGTTCAGCCCATGGCGGGCGAGATGCGCGCCCATGTCGGAGCCGGTCAATTCCTTGTCGCTCATTTTGCCCTTGCCGACGATCACGAGGTCGATCGCCTTGGACTTTTTCAGGAGGGGCATGGCGTCGCTGATCGCGCGCGCGGCGGTGCGGCTGCCGTCCCAGCAGCAGATCACGCGGTCGAGATTGGCCGGCGATTTCTGGATATAGGGCACGATCACCATGGGCCGGCCGCTTTCGAACAGGGCGGCCTCCATCAGCAATTCGTCCGGAGTGATGGTGTCGGGCGTCACCTGCGGCACCACGATGAGATCGAAGCGGCGCGCCAGTGCGGCAAAGGCGTCGGCGGCGCCAGCGATGGTCGCCGAAAGCATGCGCGATTCCGCGGACAGCCCGGCCCGCTTGGTCAACGCCCCGAATTGCTGAAGGGCCGCGTTCGCCGCGGTTTCGTTTTCCCGCCGCTGGACGTCGAACACGTCGGCGGAGATGCCGCCCATGATGCTGGCCGGCAGCACCGGGTCATAGGCAAAGGCGATGCCCGCAATATGGGCGTTGAAAGCCTCGCCGAGCGACACGGCATATTCGGCGGCCACATCGCGTGCGGCGCCGGGTGACAAACTGACGACAATATCCCTGATCATTCCAAAGCTCCCATCTGCGGCGGGGTGCCGATCTAAATAATCTAGATCGGCCCCCTTCATTGCCCTTGATTTGGGTCAACCTGATCCAAGGGTTTGGAAACGAATAAGGGAAAGGCTACTTCTTTTTGCCGTCCTCGCCAAATTGCGCCAGGAAGGCCCACAGGTCGCCGGCCTCCTTCTCGTTCTTGATGCCGGCAAAGATCATCTTGGTGCCGGGAATCTTGGCGCGCGGGTCGCGGATATAGTCCTTGAACGTCTCGGCGCTCCAGACGATGCCGGAATTCTTGTTCGCCTCGGTGTAATTGTAGCCTGCCACCGTGCCGGACTTGCGGCCATCGAGGCCGTTGAGGATGGGGCCCACCTTGTTCTTCGCAGTCTCGCCGACGGCGTGGCACGCCAGGCATTTCTTGAACGAATTCTCGCCGGCCGCCACATCCTGCGCCGAGGCGTGAGTTGAAAGCGCCGCGGTCAGGGCGGCCGCCACCAGTGCTATTCTCATACCGAAACTCCCGTCATTCCGACGGTTGGACTTTGCCCGCCAGAACCCCGCTGTCAACGGCTGTTTGGAACGATTTTCAATTTGCGGCGCGATCGCCTATTCTTGGGGAGGAGCCTTGCATGTCCGTCCGGATGCCGCCCCCCGATCAGAGCATATTGTCGCGCCGCGAGGAGATCGTGCGCGCGCTGCGCGCCATCGTGCCGGGCGAGGGCGTGATCGCCGCTGAAACCGAGATGCGGCCCTATGAATCGGACGGCCTGACCGCCTACCGGCAATTGCCCATGGTGGTGGTGCTGCCCTCGACCACGCAGCAGGTGTCGGATGTCCTGCGCTATTGTCACGAGAACAGGATCAAGGTCGTCCCGCGCGGTGCCGGCACCTCCCTCTCCGGCGGCGCCTTGCCGCTGGAAGACGGCGTCCTGCTCGGCATGGCCAAGTTCAACCGCATCCGCGAGATCGACTATGCCAATCGCGTGGTGGTGGCGGAGCCCGGTGTCACCAATCTCGGTGTCAGCAAGGCAGTCGAGGACCGCGGCTTCTATTACGCGCCCGATCCCTCCTCGCAGATCGCCTGCACCATCGGCGGCAATATCGCGGAGAATTCCGGCGGCGTGCATTGCCTGAAATACGGTATGACCACCAACAACGTGCTCGGCTGCGAGATGGTGCTGATGACCGGCGAGATCCTGCGCATCGGCGGCAGGCATCTCGATGCCGGCGGCTACGAGCTGCTCGGCGTCATCACCGGGTCGGAGGGGCTGCTCGGCGTGGTCACCGAAATCACCGTCCGCATCCTGAAGAAGCCGGAGACTGCGCGCGCCTTGCTGGTGGGATTCGACACGTCCGAGGAGGCCGGCGAATGCGTCGGCCGCATCATCGGCGCCGGCATCATTCCCGGCGGCATGGAGATGATGGACCGGCCCGCGATCCATGCCGTCGAGGAATTCGTGCATGCCGGCTATCCGCTCGATGTCGAGGCCTTGCTGATCGTCGAACTCGACGGCGGCCAGGCCGAGGTCGATCATCTGATCGAGCGCGTCGACCGCATCGCGCATGAATGCGGGGCGACGACATGCCGGGTGACCCGGAACGAGGATGAGCGGCTGTTGTTCTCGGCCGGGCGCAAGGCGGCGTTCCCCGCGGTCGGACGCATTTCACCGGACTATTACTGCATGGACGGCACCATTCCGCGCGCCAAGCTGCCCTTCGTGCTCGCCTGCATGCGCACGATGAGCCAGAAATACGGTCTGGCGGTGGCCAATGTCTTTCATGCCGGCGACGGCAATCTGCACCCGCTGATCCTTTACGATGCGAACAATCCGGGCGAACTGGAACGCGCCGAAGCCTTCGGCAACGACATTCTCAAGCTCTGCGTCGACGTCGGCGGCGTTCTGACCGGCGAGCACGGTGTCGGCGTCGAAAAGCGCGATCTCATGCCGGCGATGTTCTCGGAGATCGATCTCAATCAGCAGCAGCGGCTCAAATGCGCCTTCGATGCCGAGGGCCTGCTCAATCCCGGCAAGGTGTTTCCGCAATTGCACCGCTGCGCCGAACTCGGCCGCATGCATGTGCGCGCAGGCAAGGTGCCGTTCCCGGACATCCCGCGATTCTAGCCGTCAGATGTCGCCGCCGGCGATGTCTGCGTTCTGCGGCTGCGTGCGGCGTCCGCCGCCGATCGTCTCGATGCGCTCGTACCAGGCGATCAAGGCGGCGAGCCCGCACATGAGCGCGATTCCGACGACGCTCACCAGAATCTGCATGGGGATCTGACCGGATGTTTCGACCAGCACGAAGTGTCCGGCAAACGAGAGAAAGATGCCCGCGCAGAAGACTTCCAGCGAGTGCTGGCCGCATACGATGGCAGGCAGCGCCAGCGGCGATTGCAGTGCGCGCCAGTCGCGCGGGATCAGCCGCGCCACAATCACCGCCAGAGCCAGAAAATGCACCAGCCGCAGCACGTCGAGATTGGTCTTGTCGATCGGATAGAGAAACTCGTGCAGCCAGTGCGGCATGTGGGCGGCGAGCCAGGGCCGGTGCCAGGACATCACCACCACGAACGCGAACAGCAGATAGAATGCGGCGAGCGCGAGCGTGACCGGAGAGCGGATGATGCGGGACAGCTTCTCGTCGTCCTGCACCGCGCACCAGGCGCCCAGGACGAACAGGAACTGCCATGTCAGCGGGTTGATCACCCAATAGCCGGCGGGAAACGACCAGAAATTCCAGTCGAATCTCGATGCCGCGACATACAGTGCGGCCGAGGCCAGCAATGTCGCCGAGGGTGCGCGCAGCAGCAGCCACAGCACCGGCGGGAAGGCCAGTAGCAGCACGATATAGACCGGAAGTATATCCATGTTCGCGGGGTTGAATTGCAGCAGCATGGCGTGCGGGAGAGTGCGGTCCGGCTGCTGCAGCAGCTCCACGATGTTCATTTCCTCGGCGAAGAGCGGGTTTTCGAAGGTGCGCGCGACGTAGCTGATCTGCGCGAAGAAGATCATGAACAGAAAGACCTGCGCCACATAGAGCTGCCATACCCGCTTGAGAATGCGGATACCGGCGGGAGCGAAGCCGCGTTCGGACATGACGCGGGAATAGACATAGGCGGCGGTGTATCCGGAAATGAAGACGAAGATCTCGGCGGCATCGCTGAAGCCGTAATTGCGGACAGTGAAGGCGTTCACCACATTCGAGGGAATGTGGTCGACGAAGATCAGCCAGAGAGCGATGCCGCGGAAAAAATCCAGCCGCAGATCGCGTTTGGGTCCTGCCGAGGTCGGCATGATGCAAGGCCTTGGTGTTCGATCGATGTGATACAAACACCGCTGGCGCCGGATCGGCGCAGGCCTTGAGACCGCCGCTTTCGGGCGGCTTTATTGCCGTCTTGTGATTGTTGTTGTGGTTGTTTTTTCGGTTTTGCAGAATGGGGATGGCAGATGGGTCAATCAGCCGCGCTTGCAACCGAAGCCGCCATTGCCGGATGGTATGATGGCAAGGATTTCTCCTGCGACTGGACGACGACCCGGATTCCGCTCTGGATCGAGGTGTTCGAGGCGTTGCGCGACAAGCCTGCCCGCGTGCTCGAGATCGGTTCCTGGGAAGGCCGTTCGGCGCTGTTCTTCCTGAATTATCTGCCGGAATGCCGCCTCGTCTGCATCGATACCTTCGGCGGCAATATCGAGCATCATCGGGACGATTATTTTGCCGCACTGGTTCCCGGCATCGAGGCGCGGTTCGACAACAATGTCGCCGCCTTCGGGGACCGGGTGGAGAAGCTGAAAGGGCCGTCCGGCAGCGTGTTACCGCAACTGGGGGTGAAAGGCCGGCAATTCGACATTGCCTATGTGGACGGCAGCCACTTCGCCACCGACGTCTACAGCGACGCGGTGCTGACCTGGTCGCTGATGGCGCCGGGCGGGATCGTCATTTTCGACGACTATGCCTGGGATCTCATGGATGACGACAGCGAGCGGCCGAAATCCGGCGTGGATGCGTTCCTGGCCACGATTGACGGCCAATACCGCGTCATCCATCGCGATTACCAGTTGCTGATTGCCAAGCCGTAGCATTTTACGGCTCATAATTTTCAACACTGCGGTGGTTATCCGCCCGGTTCCTCTTGCCAAGGCCATAATCCGGGAGGACGATTGCCTCTCCGGCGTCTGACTTGCGGCCGGAGACAACCGGCCCTTGCGTCAGCCGCCTTGCAAACAGGAGGCGTCCATGGCGGCAGGGAATGCGAACGGCGTAAACTCCAACGGCACAAGACCGGCGGGTCCCCGGTGTGTTGCGCTGGTGGGCCCCTTTCAGAGCGGCAAGACGACCCTGCTGGAGGCCATTCTCGCGCGGACCGGCGCGATCCAGCGGCAGGGCAGCGTGGATGCAGGTTCGAGCGTCGGCGACGCCTCGAAAGAGGCGCGCGATCACCGCATGGGTGTCGAATTGTCCGTCGCCACCACCACCTTCATGGATGAAAGCTACACCTTCATAGATTGTCCGGGATCGATCGAGTTCATTCATGACATGCGCGCGGCGCTGCCGGCCGTCGATGCGGCCGTCGTCGTCTGCGAGGCGGACGAAAAGAAGATTCCGCAATTGCAGCTCGTGCTGCGCGAGCTGGAAGAACAGAAGATTCCGCATTTCCTGTTCCTCAACAAGATCGACAAGGCCGACAAGCGGCTGCGCGAAACGCTGCAATTGCTGCAGCCGGCTTCGCGTCTGCCTTTGCTGCTGCGGCAGATCCCGATCTGGCGCAACGGCATCGTCACCGGCTTCGTCGATCTCGCGCTCGAGCGTGCGCATGTCTACAAGGAGCATACGGCCTCCGAAGTGATCGAACTGAGCGGCGAGGATCTCGAGCGCGAGAGGACCGCGCGCTTCACCATGCTGGAGACGCTGGCCGATCACGACGACGAATTGCTGGAACAGTTGCTGGAGGACATTCCGCCGCCGCGCGACCGGGTGTTCGACGACCTGTCCAGGGAATTGCGCGACGGCCAGGTCTGTCCGGTGCTGATCGGCGCCGCCACCCGCACCAACGGCGTGTTGCGGCTGCTGAAGGCGCTGCGGCATGAGGCACCGAATGTCGAAAGCACCGCGAAGCGGCTGGGCGTGTCCGCGGGGAATGGCGAGACCGTCGCCTATGTGCTGAAGACCTGGCACACCGCGCATGGCGGCAAGATGTCGGTGGCGCGCATTCTGGCCGGGCAGGCCGGCGACGGCACGACATTCCTCACCCCGGATCGTGAGGCCGGCCGCATCTCCGGCGTGTTCAGGCTGATGGGCCAGCAGATGGACAAGCGCGGCCCGGCGCAGGCCGGCGAGACCGTCGGGCTCGGCAAGCTGGATTATGCGAGGACCGGCGAAACCCTGACCGCCGGCAAGGAAGCACATCGGCCGGTTGCCGATGTGATGCCGTATCCGCCGGTCTTGGCGATCGCGGTGTCCGCCGCCGAGCGCAAGGACGACGTGAAACTCGGTCAGGCGCTGAACAAGATGCAGGAAGAAGATCCATCGATCGTCGTGGTGCATAATCCGGACGCCCATGAGGTCGTGCTCTGGGGGCAGGGCGAGATGCATCTGCGCGTGGCGGCGGAACGGCTGGAGGACCGCTTCGGTATCAGGATCGAGAAGCGGCGGCCCAGTGTCGGCTACCGCGAAACCATCCGCAAAGCGGTCCAGCAGCGCGGCCGGCACAAGAAGCAATCCGGCGGACACGGTCAGTTCGGCGATGTCGTGCTGGACATCGCGCCGCTGCCGCGCGGCACCGGCTTCACGTTTGCCGAGAAGATCACCGGCGGCGTGGTGCCGCGCAATTACATTCCCTCGGTGGAAGAGGGGGTGATCGACGGTCTGAAGGAAGGGCCGCTCGGTTTTCCGGTGGTGGACGTGTCGGTCACGCTGGTCGACGGCAGCTACCATTCGGTCGATTCGTCGGATCAGGCCTTCCGCACCGCCGGGCGTATCGGCATCGTCGAAGCGCTGCCGCAATGTCAGCCGGTGCTGCTTGAGCCCATCCACATGGTCGAGATCGTCTGTCCGACCGATTCCACGGCGCGCATGAACGCCATCCTGTCGTCGCGGCGCGGGCAGATCCTGGGTTTCGATACCCGCGACGGCTGGCCGGGCTGGGATTGCGTGCGGGCGCTGATGCCGGAATCGGAAATCGGCGATCTCATCATCGAGATCAGGTCCGGCACCGCCGGCGTCGGCACATTCAGCTTCAAGTTCGATCACATGGCCGAACTGACCGGACGCACCGCCGAGCAGATCGTGGCCGCGCGGCGTCCGGCGGCCTAGGCACCAGATCATATAGCAGCAAACGAAACGGGCGGGACATCATGCCCCGCCCGAAAGCTTGGTTTGTGCTGCGCGCCTTGCCGTGCGTTACGCTTGCAGCGCCGGATAGTCGGTATATCCCTTCTCCTCGCCGGCATAGAAGGTCGCCGGGTCCGCGGTGTTCAGCTCGGCGTTGCGCGCAAAGCGGATCGGCAGATCGGGATTGGCGAGGAACGGAACACCGAAGGCGACGAGATCGGCCTCGCCGTTCGCAATGGCGGCGTTGCCGGTTTCGGCATTGAAGCCGCCATTGACGATGTAGGTGCCCTTGAAAATCTTGCGCAGCACCGGCGTGACGCGGTCTTCGGCCGGCGCGACGGGATCGACGACATGCAGATAGCCGATGCCGCGCTTGCTAAGTTCGCTTGTGAGATAGGAGAACGTGGCCACCGGATCGGAATCGGACATGTCATTGTAGAGATTCTTCGGCGAGATGCGATAGCCGACACGCTCCTTGCCCCACACCTTCACGACGGCGTCGGTGACTTCGAGCGGCAGACGCGCGCGGTTCTCGATCGCGCCGCCATAGGCGTCGGTGCGCTTGTTGCTGCCGTCGCGGGTGAACTGGTCGAGCAGATAGCCGTTGGCGCCGTGCAGCTCCACGCCATCGAAGCCGGCCGCCTTGGCATTTTCCGCGCCCTTGCGGAATTGCTCGACGATGCCGGGGATTTCCTGCAGATCGAGCGCGCGCGGCGTCACCATGTCCTTCGGACCTTGCGCGGTGAAGACGGTGCCTTTGGGTGCGATCGCAGAAGGGGCGACCGGCAACGCGCCGCCATGGAAATCCGGATGCGAGATGCGGCCGACATGCCAGAGCTGGGCGAAAATCTTGCCGCTTGCTTTGTGCACGGCGTCGGTGATCTTTTTCCAGCCGGCGATCTGATCGGCGGAGTGAATGCCGGGCGTGCGGATATAGCCGACACCCTGCGGGCTGATCTGCGTTCCTTCGGTGACGATGAGCCCGGCGCTTGCGCGCTGCGCGTAATATTCAGCGGCGAGCGGGTGCGGCACATTGCCTTCGATCGCGCGGCTGCGCGTCATCGGCGCCATCACCATGCGGTTCGCAAGCTTGAGCTCGCCAAGCGTGTAGGATGATAAAAGCGATGACTGATCGGTACGCGGCGGATTCGAAGTCTGGATATTCATGACGGCGCTCCGGAAATGTGAGTGTTACGCATGGCAAAAAGTGCCGGGCGGCTTCCCGCGTTATGGGACGACACAGGAACCCGCCCGGCGCAGGCTGTTAGGGGCAGCCTGGTGGAAATCGGAACACGGGACGGCGTTTGGTCCCGCGGTTTGAAAGAGTTGCACCGGACGGCCCATCGCTAAGGGGGCACGTGGGAGGAGCCGTCCGGTGCCAACGTGGCGCAGCATCTGCCACGTCATTGCGAAATTCATGCTCCGCGGGATCTCACTCGCAGCACAGATGCGGGCGCGGCCCCGCGTGTTTGCCGATCTGCTGCGCGAGCGACAGAAGCGTTTGCTTGAGCTCGTCGCGGTCGACGCCGTCGGCGTTCATCATCGCGCCGATGATCGGATCGGACAGAGCTTCGGTCAGGGTCAGGTCGCTGCGGCATGCATTCATCGGTCACTTCCTTCTCGGTCCAGGTCTTGCGCCCTGTCTTGCGTCCAGGTGTTGGCCCCAAGCCCTCACGTCGGTGGCATTCCCAACCCTGCCGTTGCGGCCAGGATCGAAAGCCCCAACCGGTCTCCGCCCGACGGTCCCTGTGGCCTTTCCGGTCAGGGTCCTTGTGTCCGGCAGAATCTTGCCCATGGTTATTTCCGGCCGCTTGGCTGGAGGGTTTCCGCATGGACATCCCTCGAAAGGGGTGTTACCGGTCAGTAACGTGATTACATAGGTACTGACCGGTAACACCCATGTCAAGTGCTAAGATGGACTTGATGGCTAAGATGACGACTGCTGCAAAAACGCCCGCTGAAACGGACAGCGCCCAGCGCCTGCCGCCGCGCGAACGCATCTTGGCGGCCGCCTGCGATCTTTTTTATCGCCAGGGCATCCGCGCCGTCGGCGTCGAGGCAATCGCGGAAGCGGCCGGCACCAACAAGATGACGCTCTACCGCCACTTCGCGTCGAAGGACGAGCTGGTCGCCGAGTATCTGCGCCGGCTGTGGGGCGAGAAGGATGCCTTGTGGGAGAAGCTGTGCACGCAGCATCCCTCCGATCCCCGCGCGCAGTTGCAAGGCTGGTTGCTTGAAGCGGCGGCGCAGGTGACCGACCCCACCTCGCGCGGCTGTGCCATCGCCAACGCGGCAGTCGAATTGCCGGAAAAGCATCACCCCGCACGCTGCGTCATCGAACAATGCAAGCAGAATTCGCGCGCGCGTCTCGCCGAACTCTGTCGCGCGGCCAAAATTGAAGAGCCGGAGCTGCTGGCCGATCAGCTTTTCATGCTGCTGGAAGGTGCTCTGGTCTGCACGCAGGCCACCGGACGCAATGGGCCCGCCGATCAGTTCGTGCGCGCAGGACAGGCGCTGATCGACGCGCATTCGCGCTGACGCAAGGGCAGCGACACTCCGTCGCGTACGCCTCCGCTGTGCCCGGCATGCCTCTGGCGAAGAGGTCGAACCTAGCAAGTTGAATCAGATTGCAAATTTCTGACGGTGATCGCGGCGCTGCACGTCGTCGTGTGAATGTTTGCCGGAGGCTGCTGCGCGGTTGCAAGATACCGCAGCGTGCGCGGCATTGTCGGAGCTGTGCAGCCCGCGATAAAGCGGTGCGTCATGCGTGCGAATGTTGTTGCAGACAAGAAAATGCCGGGCCGTGGGGGCGGCCCGGCGCTTAGTCTTTGCCGGCGCGGGAGGCCGGCAGTCACCTTCCAGAGGGGAACCACTGATTGCGAGAAGACCGCGATCTGGGAGGATTCGAAGACCGCCCACAACCAGTGCCGTGATGAAGTATGGGGACTTGCGTTGTCGAAAGCTACGCAATGAAGCGAATGTCAGCCATGCGACGTCCGCAAGTCTGATGCGGAATCGCGTTTTCGTTTCGGATTGTGCAAAGCGAAAATCGATTCTGCGCTAGAAGCTCCAGCGCTGCGCTTTCGAGACGAGAAAGTCGCGGAATACCTGCACGCGTGCGACGGACTTCAGTTCCTCCGGATAGACGAAGTAAGCGTCGAGTGCGATCGGATCGTTCTGCGCGAGCAATTGCACGAGGCCGTGATTTTCCTCGACCAGATAATCCGGCAGCAGCGCGACGCCCAGTCCGCGTTCGCAGGCGCGCAGCAGGCCGAGGATGTTGTTGAGCACCAGCATCGGCGTGCGGGGATTCTTGCCGTCGCGGCCAACTTCGAGAAGCCAGTTGCGATTCTGCAGGAAGGTCGGAATGTTGCTGCCGCCGAGCTGCAGGATGCGGTGCTCGTCGAGATCTCTGATTTCGCGCGGCGTGCCGAAACGCTTGAGGTATTCCGGCGAGGCGTAGGCGTGGAAATGCACGGAGAACAATTTGCGCTGGATCAGGTCCGGCTGTGTCGGCTGACGCAGGCGGATTGCGACGTCGGCCTCGCGCATGGCGAGATCGAGCTCTTCGTCGGTGGTGATCAGCGAAATGCGGATATCCGGATACAGATCGATGAACTCGCCGAGCTTCGGCGTCAGCCAATGCGTGCCGAGTCCGACCGTGGTGGTGACCTTGAGATCGCCGTTCGGCCGCTCGCGGCTGTCGGTCAGCTTCGCGCGCGCCGATTCCAGCTTCATGAAAACATCATGTGCGGTGCGGTACAGCAATTCTCCCTGTTCGGTGAGAATGAGTCCGCGCGCATGGCGATGGAACAGCGACACCGACAGCGCCTGTTCGAGCGCGCTGACCTGACGCGACACCGCTGATTGCGACAGCCCGAGCTGCTCGCCGGCATGCGTGAAGCTGCCGGCCTCGGCGGCGGCGTGAAAAACCTTCAGCTTGTCCCAGTCCATTGTAGTTCCGATCCGGTGTGGCATGCCGTCGGCTTATTCCGCGGCTGCGCGCTGTTCTGCGTGCGCGGCGATGAAGCGTTCGGCTTCGAGCGCGGCCATGCACCCCATGCCGGCGGCGGTCACCGCCTGGCGGTAAATGTCGTCGGTGACGTCGCCGGCGGCGAACAGGCCGGGCACCGACGTCGCCGTCGAAAACGGCTTGGTCGCGACATAGCCGGACGGCTTCATCTCGACCTTGCCCTGCACGAGTTCGATCGACGGCGAATGACCGATGGCGATGAATACGCCGTCGATCGCGCGCTCGCTCACCGCATTGGTCTTCACATTGCGCAGCTTCACGCCGGTGACCTTCATCGGATCTTCGCTGCCGGTGACGTCCTCCAGCACGCTGTCCCAGATCACTTCGATCTTCGGATGCTTGAATAGGCGATCCTGCAGGATTTTCTCAGCGCGGAAATGGGCGCGCCGGTGCACCACGATGACCTTGGACGCGAAGTTGGTCAGAAACAGCGCTTCCTCGACCGCGGTGTTGCCGCCGCCGACCACGACGACTTCCTTGTTGCGGTAGAAGAAGCCGTCGCAGGTGGCGCAGGCGGACACGCCGTAGCCCTTGAACTTCTCCTCCGCGGGCAGGCCGAGCCAGCGTGCCTGCGCGCCGGTGGCGAGAATGACGGTGTCGGCGAGATAGACCGCGCCGGAATCGCAGGTGAGCCGGAACGGCCGGCTCGACACGTCGAGATCGGTGACGTGATCGGTGACGATCTTGGCGCCGACATGTTCGGCCTGCTTCTGCATCTGCTCCATCAGCCAGGGCCCCTGGATGACGTCGGCAAAGCCCGGGTAATTCTCCACGTCGGTGGTGATGGTAAGCTGGCCGCCGGGCTGGATGCCCTGGATCAGGATCGGTTCCAGCATGGCGCGGGCGGCGTAGATCGCCGCGGTGTAGCCGGCCGGGCCTGACCAGATAATGACGACCTTGGCTTGGGTGGGCTTGCTCATCTCTGGTTCCGCGCTGCCGCGAGGCTGGCACACAGCCGGAGCGGTCTTCTCGTTGTGGGGAAATTCGTGCGCGTTGAATTTAGGCATCTGTGCGAGCTATGCAAGCAACGCAACCCGGCCCGTCCAGCCTGTGGATTTCATACTTCCGCCAGACTATAGGAGGTGCGCAATAATC
>JAEWCJ010000381.1 GCA_023390695.1 Pseudomonadota bacterium
AGCTGGATAGAGCGTTGCCCTCCGAATCAGGAAAGCCGCTCTCCACCGCCGGGAAGCCTTGCAAACAGCGGTGAAAGTGATCTGGGACCTGAGAAATCAGCGGCCCGGCACGATAGGGCCACTACAGGCCAAGAGGGCATGAAATGCCTGGACTAGGACCGTAGCAACGCAAAGCTTCAGCAAACTCCTGTCGGCCTTCGATCGCCGCGGCCGGAACCGTCAGTAACCCTTTCGACGCGCTTTCTTCGCGGCTTTGCGCGCCGCGTATCGTGCATCGCGGTCTGCCTTCTGCTCTGCTTTCAACGCAGCTTCACGTTCAGCAATTTCGGCCGCGATCAGAGCCGCTGCTTTCTCCGCCTCACGTTGTGCCTGTAATTCAAGTTCGGCAGCCCGCGCAGCCTGCTCAGCAAGCTCGGCATCGCGAGCAATCTTAATTCTCTCCCGCTCGGCAGCGCGAGCCAAGCGCGCTTCATGGATTGCCTTTCTTTCAGAAGCCCTCTCGGCGACCACAGAACCATTGGACGATGCGAGGAATTTTTCCAACAGCGACTTCTTCGCTGCAAGAGCACTGTTTTGACGCTGCTTAAGGTCAGGATATTTAAAGCCGCTCATTGAAACTCCCGTGTGATACGGGGTCGCAGATATATAAGTGCGGCAACTTATTCAACTGCCGTGGCTGTGTGGCCCAGGGATATCGATCGAGAATCGAATGCGCAGACATTGAATCGAGACACCCTCGGCTCCTAAGATATTGGGTGCAAAACCGAACAAAAAGCGCATGTTGGAGCGTCCGGAAGACGCGACAGGCCAGTGCGAGTGACGATGACCGATCAGGATGACACAAGGTATTTCATTATCGCGAAGGCCGGACGTCAGTGGCTGGGTGGCAATCCGCCCGCATTTCACGCGTTTGACGGTGATGCGGCCCCCTTCGTGTTTGACGATAAGGACGACGCGATAAGGGCGCTCAGTTCATTGCGACCAGATGACGGGCAGGGCGCGACTGTCTTGGAGATTGAACTGCAATCGTCGGGTGACGGAAGGTATGGGGTTCTAATCCCGCCTGAATATCTTTCTAAATACGGTCAGTGAGGGCGATTGATCGGAACTGCATGGGGATCTCGGGAAAGCTGCGTCGTTTCGGCACTGACAGATCACCGCTCTCCGAATCAGAGAGCAAACCCGCGACATGGTTCGACTTCCTATCCAGGGATCACGCAGCCTTCGGACTTTCAGATCACAGAAAATCAGTCATGGACCGCTGCCCTCCGAAGAAGGCCGGAACAGGTTCCTAACCGGAAAGCCTTGCAAAACTGTCTGTTTGGGCTGCGGAGAAGGACTTTTTCGACCCAAAGGCACGAAAGAGCCATTCCCGGTAACAGCATTGCGGCAGCCCCGCCTCTTCGGCTATGAAGGCCGCACGCACCCGTAGCTCAGCTGGATAGAGCGTTGCCCTCCGAAGGCAAAGGTCGCACGTTCGAATCGTGCCGGGTGCGCCACTTTTCCTCGAATTCAGCAGCCGATCTTTCAGAAATCGGACAAAATCATCACAGCAATGGTTGGCGCTTGGGCACCCAATGGCCTAAAGCCTTCCGCTTCACCCCATCCATGGAACCGAACGGTCGCTTGCACGCCGCGACCCGCATCCGTTCGGTGCAAATGCCTCTCCCACATTCAGGCGGTGCTTCGCCGCCAAGGTCTGACGTCTCGTGACATCCCTGCCTGCAAGCCCGCCGCTCGCCCGATCGCTCGCCGAGCGCAATTACAATGCCCTGACGCCCGTGCAGATGGCGGTGCTCGGCGACGCCACCGTCGGACGCGACCTTCTGGTGTCGGCGCAGACCGGCTCCGGCAAGACCGTTGCCTATGGCCTCGCCGTCGCCAGCGAACTGCTCGGCAGTGACGAGCGTTTCGCGAAGGCGGCCGCGCCGCTGGCCCTGATCGTGGCGCCGACGCGCGAACTCGCCTTGCAGGTGCGGCGCGAGCTCGCCTGGCTCTACCAATTCACGGGCGCCCGCGTCGTCTCCTGCGTCGGCGGCATGGACCCGCACCGCGAGCAGCGCGAGCTGGAAGCCGGCGCGCATATTGTCGTCGGCACGCCCGGACGGCTGTGCGATCATTTGCGCCGCGGCCGCCTCAACGTCTCGGAACTGAAGGCGATCGTGCTCGACGAGGCCGACGAGATGCTCGATCTCGGCTTTCGCGAGGATCTGGAATTCATCCTCGAAACGACGCCGGCGGCGCGCCGCACCCTGTTGTTCTCGGCGACGCAGCCGCGCGGCATCGTTACCCTGGCGAAGCAATATCAGAAGGACGCTCTCCGCCTCGAAGTCGCCGGCGGCGAAGGCGGCCATGCCGACATCGAGTACCGCGCCATGCGCGTGGCGGCGCCGGATGTCGAGCATGCCGTCGTCAACGTCCTGCGATATTTTGAATCGCCGGGCGCGATTGTCTTCTGCAATACGAGACACGCCGTCCGGCATCTGCAGGCAACGTTGCTGGAGCGCGGATTTACCGCGGTCGCGTTATCGGGTGAATTGTCGCAGAACGAGCGGACACAGGCACTGCAGGCGTTGCGCGACGGGCGCGCGCGCGTCTGCGTCGCCACCGACGTCGCGGCACGCGGCATCGACCTGCCCAATCTCGGCCTCGTTATTCACGCCGAATTGCCGAACGACGCAGACGTGATGCAGCATCGCTCCGGCCGCACCGGACGCGCTGGCAAGAAGGGCGTGAGCGTGCTGCTGGTGCCGCCGGCACGGCGGCGGCGCGTCGAATTCCTGCTTCGTGATTCCGGAATCGATGCCGAGTGGGGCGCCGTTCCCGCCGCGGACGACATCCGCGTGCTGGATCAGCAGCGCATGCTGCAGGATGCGATCTTCACCGAGGAACCGGGCGAGGATGACCACTCACTGGCGCAGGTATTGCTCGCTGAGCGCACGCCCGAAGAGATCGCGACCGCACTGGCGCGGCTTTATCGTGCGCGGCTGCCCGCGCCCGAGGACGTGCGTGATCCCGGCGAAGGACGCGACGGCCGCAACGCACGCCGTGACAATCGCGACACCGGGCCGCAGTCGAAGCCGGAAAAAGCACGGCGGCGCGAAAGCATGCCGGAAGGCTCGGTCTGGTTCCGCGCCAATGTCGGCCGCAAGAAAAATGCGGAAGCACGCTGGCTGCTGCCGATGATCTGCCGCCGCGGCGGCGTCGACAAACAGGCAATCGGCGCGATCCGCATTTACCCGACCAGCACGGAGTTTGAAATTTCGGCACAGGCGGCGGACCAATTCGCTGCCAACATTTCGCGTCCCGACAAGGAAGAGCATATCCGTATCGAGGCCTTGCCGGACGGGCCGCAAGGCCGTTCGCCCTCCGATGCACCGGCAAGACAGGACCAGCACGGCGCCCGCCCGGACGACAAACCCCGCCGTGAACGCGGGCCCAAGCGTCCCCGCAAGTTCGCCGGCCCGCCGGCCGGCGATGAGCGGTCTCGCTCAGAGAAACCTCGCTTCGGCAAAAAGC
>JAEWCJ010000230.1 GCA_023390695.1 Pseudomonadota bacterium
GCGAACGATCCACCAACGCCATCGACATCGCCTTGCGCTCGCTGTGGCCGAACGATAGGCCATAGCCGCGTGTAAAGCGCGGCGGCTCAGTCGCGGAGCCTTTGAACTGATTGACCATCTGGCACTCGGTGACGGTGATGCGGCCGAGCGGGACGGCAAAGCCGACCTCCTCGGCAAAGAATTCGACCTCGACTTCGCCGAGGCGGATTTCGCCCGCGAACGGATGCGTACGGCCATAGCCGCGCTGGGTCGAATAGCCGAGTGCCAGCAGAAATCCTTCGTCCCCCCGCGCAAGATTTTGCAGGCGCAGTTCGCGGCTCGCCGGAAATTCCAGTGGCTCCCGGGTCAGGTCTTCGGCCGGCTGACCGCCGATGGCTTCCGGCGATGGCTCGATCAGGCCATCCGCGCCGAGCAGATCGGTGACGCGCGGTATCGGATCGGTCGACGCCGCCGCAGCGGCGAGAGTTTCCAGTTCAGTTTTGTCCGCCAGCGCCGTGTCGAGCAGTCGATGCGTGTAATCGAAGGTCGGTCCCAGGAGCTGACCTCCGGGGATGTCCTTGAAGGTCGATGAGATGCGGCGGCGAACCTGCATGTTTGCAGTGTCAAGAGGCTCAGATGATCCGAACCGCGGCAATGTGGTACGATAGGCGCGCGCCAGAAAGATCGCCTCGATCAGGTCGCCGCAGGCCTGCTTGACCGCCAGAGCCGCCAGTTCGCGGTCATAAAGTGAGCCTTCACACATCACACGGTCGACCGCGCGGCCGAGTTGCGCAGAAATCTGCGGTAGGCTCAGTTCCGGCGTGTCCTGGCCCCCGCGGCGCTCATGCGCTAGCAGACGGTGTGCATTCGCGATCGCCTTCTCTCCGCCCTTAACCGCGACATACATGATCAGGCTTCCCTTCTGACACGCGTCGAGCGCGGAAGAGCGATGACCGCATCGTGGGTCACCAGCAGGACATCGACACCGCGCGGAAACAGGCTGCGGTTCTCGATCATATTGTTGGCGAAGCTGTCCGGCAGCGGATGCACGGACAATGTCAGTTCGCCCGGGATACCCGGCCCTGTCAGTCTCAACGGAGCGCCGCCGGAGACACTATCGACCTGCAAGATCAACGACGTGGAGCCATCCGGATAATCCGGCGTTCCGTGTGCAAAGAGCGAAAAGTCCGCAGCGTGGATCGCATCAGCGATCAGTGCGAAAGCGGCCTGCCTGGGATCGGTCGTGATCGGCGCGCCGGTGTGAAAGCGCAGCCAGCACGATACATCTTCCGCCTCGGCCAGCGGGCGATCCAGCCAGACCGGTGTTTCGTAATCAAATAGGGCCAGCGCAATAGCGGCGGCACCGGGCGATAGCGGCGGCGGCGGCAATAACGCGCAATTCAGACTCTGCACGACGCCAGGGCGTGATATTGCCTGCATGACCGCACGGAAAACGCGTTGCGCCTCCAGAACCGGTTCGGCGAATGCGGGAGCAAGTGCTGAGACCATGCCCTAGTCCTCGCCCCGCACCATCGTGAAGAAATCGACCCGTGTCGCAGCGGTGCGTTCATCGGCTTCGGTGCGTTCGGCCTGAAGGCGCAGCCGCACCGGCGCAAGAACATGTTGTTCAACGGCATTGCGATGCGTGCCGCTCTGCCAGAGCGCATCGCACACAGCCGCAAGCCGCGCCTTGTCGCGATCACGGCCCAGCGAATAGGAAAATCCGACCTCACCCGACGGCAGTTGCACGGCGCAGCGCGTCACGGTCGCCTCGCCGACATTGAATGGGGCGCCGTTGCCGCCGATACGCCCGCGCAGCATGACAAGACCCGTTTCCGGCGGCCGTAGATCGACATGCGCGATGGATTCACCAATCAACGCGAGTCCCTCGGAAATCTCCTGCCGTTTCGCCTGCGCGAGAATCGCCATCGCGGCTTGCCGGGCAGCGGACTCGTTTCGCAGTGAAGAATTCAATCTGGGCATGACAAAAGCGTGGAGGAAAGTTGTCTACTTTGATAGACAACTCCATAGCGCACGCTTGGTGACGCTTTGATGACATTCGCGCCTATCTGTGGAGAGAAATGCATGGCGCATTCCGGTGATGTTCTGCCTGCAGCCGCGCTACCGGGTGTCATGTTGTGGCGACAGATCGCCGACGACATCGAGCAGGCGATCCTGCGCGGCGAATTCGCCACGGGAGAGAGACTTCCGAGCGAACAGAACATTGCTGAACGTTTCAGCGTGAACCGGCACACCGTCCGGCGCGCGCTGGCCGAGTTGACCGCGCGCGGCCTTGTGCGCGCCGAGCGCGGCAGCGGCACTTATGTGGAAACCGCGCGGATCACCTATCCGATCCGCGCCAGGACAAGATTTTCGGAAATCATCGGCGCGGCGGGCCGCATGGCTGGAGGGCGCCTGCTGTCGAGCGCTAGGGAACCGGCGCCGCATGACATCGCGCTGCGTCTTGATCTGCCAGAGGGCGCCATGACCGTGCGTCTCGAAATTCTGCGCAGTGCCAATCGCGTACCCATCTCGCTCGGTACAAGCTGGCTGCCGGCGGACGTCGCACCGGACGCAGCGAAAATCTACCGCAGGGTGCGATCGGTCAGCCGCCTGCTGGGCCATATCGGCTATCCCGACTACCGCCGCAGGGAAACAAGACTGTCCGCCGCCATGGCGGATTCCATCCACGCAACCAGGTTGCGTCTTAATCCCGGGCGTCCGCTCATCGTGGTCGACAGCGTGGACATTTCGGCGGAAGGCCGCCCCATCTTGACCAGCCATGCCCGGTTTGCAGCCGACCGCGTGGAACTCGTTGTCGAGAACTGAATACGCTTCCAAAGCTCAGCTGTGACGATAGAAAACGCCCTCACGGAGGCTGGCGTGATAGCCGAATCTGCAACCGCAGGTCTTGGCATAGGTTTCCGCCCGCTTCAGGGCTACATCGCTGATACGGACATTTCCGCTGCTGGGTGAGAACCATTCCGCCAATGCTTTCTCAGGAACGTTCAGAGACACGTTGGGCGGCAACAATTCCAGAATCTCATCGAGCTCCGGTGGTACGCCAAAGGACGGAATTTCTCCCATATCGGGCCACCACCCCCATCGGTTGTTCGACGGAGGGAATGACGTTTCGATGACAGGACGATGACAGCGTTGCGGAGGATACAAAAGGCGCAATAAATCTGGGTGACGGTGGATAATCGGAAGAACCTGATCCGGCGGCTATACTATTCACAGCGTTGTCATACACTACTGTTAGCCCCATTCATATTGAATGGGAGCCTGAACGTGCAGCCCGATCCGATCATCAATGTTCAACAGGTTTCGAAATCTTTCGGCAACGCGCGGGTGCTCGACGACATTACATTCTCGCTGTCGCGCGGCGAGATGGTTGGACTGATCGGCGCCTCCGGCTCCGGCAAGTCAACCCTCATCCGCACCATCGCCGGATTGACGCCGATCAATCGTGGCGCGGTTTCCAGCATCCAGCTGTTTGGCGAACCGATCCAGCAGCACGGCCGGATCACCCGATCTGCTGCCGCCCTGCGCTCGCGCGTCGGCGTGGTCTTTCAACAATTCAATCTGGTGCCGCGACTTTCAGTTCTGATGAATGTGTGTCTTGGCTTGCTCGGGCGTATGTCTGTCATCCCAGCGACCTTCGGCTATTTCACGCAAGAACAGAAAGTCAGTGCCGTCACTGCCCTGAAACGCGTCGGAATCGCCGAACACGCACTCAAACGCGGCAGCCAACTGTCCGGCGGGCAGCAGCAGCGCGCCGCAATCGCGCGCACACTGGTGCAGAATGCCGAAATCATCATCGCCGACGAGCCGATCGCCTCGCTCGATCCGAGTTCGGCCCGCCGCGTCATGGACATTCTCGCAGACCTCAACAAACGCGACAACATCACCGTTCTGGTCTCATTGCATCAGGTCGAATATGCAATGCGCTATTGCCCGCGGACAATCGCGCTTAAGGCTGGAAAGATCGTCTATGACGGTCCCTCACGCGCGCTGACGCCGGAATTCCTCAACGCGCTGTATGGCGCTGAGAGCGAAGAATTGTTCCTACCGCCAATCGACAGCTATTCCGCACCCGTTCACGCCGTCCCGGCAAGGGATCTGCCCGAAGCCGTTATGGCGAACGAGCATCTGGTGGCGATGGAGCATCGGCCCAAACTCTTGAACGGCGTGCGGCATTTGAACGGCTGAGCATTCGTCCGCGGCGATTGCTGCATTTCGTTCTTCTCGATCAGGGACACAACAGGGAGATTTGTGATGTCTGGATTCATGGCAGATTTTACAGCCAAATCGGCTTTGGCGGCTGTCGCTCTGGCGGCGGCGGTGGCTGCGGGCCAGGCGCAGGAACTGAAGGAACTCAATTTCGGGGTCATCTCGACCGAATCGTCGAGCAACCAGAAGAAGAACTGGGAACCTTTCGTCGAGCAGATGTCGAAGGCGCTCGGCATGAAAGTCAACGCTTTCTACGCCAGCGATTATGCCGGCGTGATCGAGGCCATGCGCTTCAACAAAGTGCATGTGGCCTGGTACGGCAACAAGTCAGCGATGGAAGCGGTCGACCGCTCGAATGGCGAAGTGTTCGCGCAGACCGTCTCGCGCGACGGCAGCACGGGCTATTACGCGCACCTCATCGTGCACGCCGACAGCCCATATACGAAGCTTGAAGACGTTCTGAAGTGCGACAAGAGCCTTGACTTCGGCATCGGAGATCCGAACTCGACTTCGGGCTTCCTGGTGCCGACATCCTATGTCTTCGCGGCGCGCGATATCGATCCAAAGAACTGCTTCAAAACGGTGCGCAATGCCAATCATCAGGCCAACTCGATGGCCGTCGCCAACAAGCAGGTCGCCGTTGCCACCAACAACAGCGAAGACCTGACGCGCATGGAGAAGACCGCGCCGGAGGCGCGCAAGAAGCTCCGCATCATCTGGACCTCGCCGCTGATCCCGCTCGACCCGCTGGTCTGGCGCAAGGATCTCGACCCGGCCCTGAAGAGCAAGATCTATACCTTCCTGATGAATTATGGCCGCACCGGCACCGAACCGGAGATGAAGGCCGCACGCGAGGTTTTGGCCAGCCTGGTCTGGGCTCCGTTCAATCCCTCATCCGACCGGCAGCTCCTGCCGATTCGCAAGCTCGAAGCCAACCGCAACCTGATGAAGGTTCAGGGCGACGAGAAGCTGTCGGCGGACGAGAAGGCGAAGAAGACCGCCGAGATCAAGGCCGAGCTTGCCAAGATCGAACATATGGAAAAACAGGCCGCATCAGACGGCTATCAAGCGCGTGTCGAGGCTTTTGTGGCCGCCGACAAGGCCGGCAAGAGCGACGACGTGAAGCGGATGATTGGCGAATTCGCTGCCAGCTTTGCCAGCACCAATTGATCGCGAAACTGCGAAGCGCCGGAGCCCAAACTCCGGCGCTTCCATGCTGAATGACAAAAATAGCTATCATGACCGACACTGCTCTTCCGAAGTCCGACATTGCCGTCCCGCAGCAGCCGCTGTCGCGGCGCATGCAGAGCTGGATCTTGGCCGCCGCGCTGGTCGCGCTGCTGGCGTGGAGCTGGTCGCCAGCGGAAATGTACCGCTTCACCGCCATCTTCACCGACTGGCGGAACATGGCCGAATTCGGCCAGGCCTTCCTGAAGCCCAATTTCCTCGACTGGCGCGCCTATCTCACCGATATGGTCGTGACCGTGCAGATCGCGATCTGGGGCACCGCGCTCGCCGCCGTGTTCGGCGCCCCCTTCGCCATCCTCGCCTCCTCGAACATCTCGCCGGTCTGGATCGTACAGCCGGTGCGCCGCCTGATGGACGCCTGCCGCGCCATCAATGAGATCGTTTTTGCCCTGCTGTTCGTCGTCGCCGTCGGCCTCGGACCTTTCGCCGGGGTGATGGCGATCTTCATCCATAATGTCGGAATCTTCTCCAAGCTCTATTCGGAAGCGATCGAGGCCATCGACCCGCGGCCGGTGGAAGGCATCCGCGCCACCGGCGCACACCGCCTGCCCGAAATCGTCTTCGGCGTCGTCCCGCAGGTGATCCCGCTCTGGAGCTCCTATGCGCTTTATCGTCTGGAAACCAACGTGCGCTCGGCCACGACGCTCGGCATTGTCGGCGCCGGCGGCATCGGTCAGACGCTCTATGAGAGCATCCGCTCGTTCCAGTATGGCGAGACCGCCGCACAGATGATCATCGTGGTTCTGACCGTGATCATCATCGACATGATCAGTGCGCAATTGCGCAAAAGGCTCGTGTGACGCGAGACCAGGATGGGCGGCAAGTACCTCTCGGTCATCCCTTTGATCGATCCGTCAGCCGACATCTGCAACCGCAGAACCGGTGTCCGTGTGACGATGTGGACAGTCATCTAACCATCATCCGCCTGTCGCCTGAACATCACGGCCTCCTCCCAAAACAGGCACCTATTCACTGTGGGAGACTCTTATGCGCGCTGGATATCTGGCTATTGTCGTGTCATGCGCCGTTGCGACCGCCGCAACCGCCGAACCCTATTCCCCAACGCTTGCCGGACATGTCGTCATCCCGGCCGAAACATTCATCGCAGCGCCCGCCGATGCACCGGCCGACCTGAAAACGCCCGGCAAGTTCACTACCGGGAAGCGCGTGGATCAGGCCGCATCGATCGAAGGTACCTCGAACGGACGCCCGACCGGCGTGAAGCTGCCCTTCAACGGCCAGCCAATCCAGGGCCATTCCGGCATCAAGAAAATGCCGGACGGCAGCTTCTGGGTGCTGACCGACAACGGATTTGGCAGCAAGGCGAACTCGCCTGACTCGATGCTGTATCTGAATCGCTATCGCTTCGACTGGGCCAAGGGCACAGCCGAGCGCGTGCAGACCATTTTTCTGCACGATCCCGACAGGAAGGTGCCGTTCCGCATCGCCAACGAAGGCACCGGGAAGCGCTACCTGACCGGCGCCGATTTCGACCTCGAAAGCTTCCAGCCGATCGGCGACAAGCTCTGGATCGCCGAAGAATTCGGTCCCTATCTGATCCGCACCGACATGGACGGCAAGATTGAAGCCGTGTTCGAGACCGAGATTGATGGCAGGCCGGCGCGCTCGCCCGACCATTACGCCATCACGTCTCCGGCCACGCCGGCGACACCCGTCGCTTTCAACATCCGCCGCTCCAAGGGCTATGAAGGCATGGCGGCCTCGCCGGACGGCCGTTTCCTCTACCCTCTGCTCGAAGGTCCGGCCTGGGATGCTGAAAAGAAGGACTGGGAAAAGACCGCCGACGGCAAGGAATATCTGCGCGTCCTTGAATTCGACGTGCAGGCGCAGAAATGGACCGGCCGCCACTGGAAATACGTGCTTGAGCAGAGCGGCCTGGCGATCGGCGATTTCAACATGATCGACGCCACCACCGGCCTGATCATTGAGCGCGACAACGGCGAAGGCACTGCCGACAAGGCCTGCCCGGCGGGCGAAAAGCGAGCCGATTGCTTCAACGACCTCGCCAATTTCAAGCGAGTCTACAAGATCGAACTATCGGACGCGAACGCCAACGGTCCGGTGCGCAAGATCGGGTTCATCGACCTAATGAGGATCGCCGACCCCGACAAGAAGGCGCGCAAGCCGCTCACCAACGGAGTGTTGACTTTCCCGTTCTTCACCATTGAGAATGTCGATATCGTCGACGCCGACCACATCATCGTCGGCAACGACAATAACCTGCCCTATTCGTCAAGCCGCGATCCGAACAAGGCCGACGACAATGAGTTCGCGCTGCTGCGCGTCAGCGAGTTTCTGAAGGCGCGCTAGGCAGTCAACAACAGCCGCCCGGTTGCTATTGAACTCTCCGATGTCCGCTTTGTACCAGAAGCGGACATCGTCTTCTCGCTTCCATCAGCGACCTTATGCGAATAGGGCGCCCTACAGCGAGCAAGACCAAAGATTGTGCTTGGAACGCAATCTACGCCTGAAGCGCGAGAAAATCGGAAAAGCTCCGTAGTGGCCGACCTGCAAGTATCATTGCATCTTGCGCAACCTGCCTGTACTCACCGGCCCCCGCCGCCAGCCAGATGCCGACCTGCGCCTCCACCAGGTATTCGGGAAGCCCCCTCTTGATTAGCAATGAACGGAAGGTAGTCGCATCCATGTCTTTAGCCACGACCCGCGATTTCCATATTTCCGTTGCTTTCGCGGCAACCTCGGACAAATTGAGAGCCTCGCTTCCGGTTAATTCGTAAGACCTTCTGTCGTGACCCTCTCCCACCAGAACGGCTGCCGTGGCCGCGGCGATATCTGCCCGACAGATATATGCAACTTTCTCATTCGCTCCCGGCAAAGAGAGCACCCCCGTCGATCTTGCAAGCTCCAGCGCCTTATTCAGATTTTCCGCGTAATGATTGTTGCGTAGAAACGTGTAGTTCAGTCCGGATTGCTTGAGATAATTCTCACTATCTTCATGGACCTTCGCGAATGGAAACAGGCTTTCGCGACAAGGATTTACAAAGCTTGTATAGACGACACGGCCGACATCTGCCGCCTTCGCGGCATCAACCGCACGCCGATGCTGTGGAATTCGGATCTCGTTTGATGAATCGCCGCAAATAATAAAAACGACATCCGACCCATCGAAGGCGCGCACCATTCCCTCGGGATCGTCGAAATCCATTTCGACTGCCTGGAAGCCGCGCGCCACGGCATCCGAAATCTTTCCAGGATTTCGGGTGCCAAGCCGCACCTTCGAAGGTGATATCCGCTCTTGCAGGGCACTCGCCACCTCGCGACCCAACTGTCCAGATGCCCCCGTAATTGTAATCATACTCATTTCCATTCTGAAGAGGCTTCAACTACGCTCAAGGGGGCATAATC
>JAEWCJ010000238.1 GCA_023390695.1 Pseudomonadota bacterium
ACCTGCATCCGATCCGACTGTGGGATGCCCAGAGATGGCAGGACCAGCGACCATCGATGCAACAGCGCGCCCGATCGACGGCGTTTTCCGCGCGCTCTCCGATCCGACGCGGCGTCGGGTGCTGGAGCGATTGAGCCGAAGCCCCGCCTCCGTCAGCGAGCTCGCCACACCCTTTGAAATGGCGCTGCCATCATTCCTCGAACACCTGAAGGTTCTGGAAGGCTGCGGGCTCGTGCAATCCCGCAAAACCGGGCGCGTTCGCACCTATCAGCTCGTGCCGAAGCGGCTGAAGCTGGCCGAAGACTGGCTCGCAAAGCAGCGCACGCTTTGGGAACAGCGCCTCGATCAACTCGACAGCTATCTCATGAATCTCAAGCAAAGGAACGCAGAATGACGAAACCACTCGCCTTCAAAATCGATCCGAAACTTGACCTCGTGCTTGAGCGCACCATCGACGTTCCGCGCGAACTGGTCTGGACCGCCTGGACGACACCGAAGCATATCCGCAACTGGTTCGTGCCCAGGCCCTGGACCATCACCGATTGCGAAATCGACCTGCGCCCGGGCGGGATTTTCCGCACCGTCATGCGTTCCCCCGAAGGACAGGAATTTCCCAATGCCGGATGTTATCTTGAGGTCGTGCCGAACGAGCGGCTGGTCTGGACCGACGCATTGCTGCCGGGCTACCGGCCGTCGGAAAATCCGTTCTTCACCGCGATCCTGATGCTGGAGCCGCAAGGCAGCGGCACGCGCTACACCGCCTATGCCATCCATCGGGACGAAGCTGGCCGCAACAAGCACGAGGAAATGGGTTTCCACGACGGCTGGGGCACGGTCGTCACGCAGATGGTCGAATACATCAAGGAAAAAATGTAAGGCCAGACGACCAGACCATTACGCGCTGCCGGCGGCGCCCTGCTCTGCCCTCCGCGCGCCAATCGCGGCCGCCAACGCAGCCCCAGTGTCGTCTGCGTTGGCGGCCTTGCGCAACTCCATAAGGCGCCTCGCGGCATTTGGTGAACCGATGAGATCGGGCAGAGCCGCCATCAGTTCATTGAAGCGCGCACGGCCGCGCTCATGCGTGTCGCCGTATCCCTTCACCAGGTTGCGGCAAGCCGCCGCCTCGACGGCAAGATCGTAGTCGGTGGCCGCCACCTGCCGAACGGTGTCGAGCCAGTTTTCCAACGCGGATTGTTCAACCTCGTAGCGCAGCGAACGCGGGCGCAACGGCTTGCATGACGCGACCATGTACAGGAGCAGGAAGCCCCGCAGCGAGGTGGTCTTCACCCTTCGGCCCGACGAGGTCAGCCGATTGAGAAGACTGCGGATCCAGTCAGTGCGCAAAATCCACCGGCCAAGAAACGCCGGCAGTGTATCGGCAATCTCCTGCGTGCGCGGATGCATGAATTCGGCAATCTCAAGGATCTGCCCGTCCGCGACTTTCACCTCCGAGCGCACGCGCGCGAAACGCGAGGGCCTTATCTTCAGTTCGGCAACGCGGACCGTGTCCTCGTAAGCCATTCCGAGCGCAAGCTGGCGCGCGGCTTCTTCCAGCAAGCGGTACGTACCGTCGCCGTTCTTCTGTTCCGCCGCAATAATGGGCGCAAGCCGGTCGAGATAAAGCCGCGCATAGGCCGCGTTTTGATAATCCGCCGTACGCAGAATTCCTGCGTGCACCACGGCCTGCACAGCAGCCGGCATGGTGCGCTCAGCCTGCGCAACCAAGGCCGCAATCTCGTCCGGCAATTGCGGCGCCCGCTCGACGCGCGCCTGCGGCACAGGCCCCGGCAAGGTCTCCTCTGAACGTACCGCCTCAAACCCCGCAGTGAAAGCCGCCAGACTGGCCGAGACACCGACGCCACCGCGGCGGATCGCGGCTTCGAAAGCCATCCGCTGGAACGGCAGAACATTGGCACCGGCCAAGGCGCCAAACAGGACCGCGCTGATCACGCTGCCTGTGGCCTCGGCCAGCGCCGCCATGTCGAACGCATGCAACTGCCGCGCGGCGTTGCGGCTGGCATCCAGCAGCTTTGCATCGTCGACGCGACCATCGGCCATCGCCAGTTTCTCGGTCATCGAGAACGTGCGGCTGGTCGAGGCAATCAACGTTGTGCGATCCGGCGTGACCAGACCGCGCTGGATAGCCCGGCCCGCCTCCATCAGTTCGGAAGCGATGACGATGTCCACGTCTCCCGGGGTCGGCATCAGCGCCAGTACCGGGTCCCGATCTTTTGCGATGGCGGTACGCGGAAACATCTCCAGATAATAGATGGTCGCGCCGGTGCGCTGCGCGACACCCGGCACCGAGGTCATCTGCGCCGCATACCCGGCATGTTCGGCGAGATCGACGATCCATTCCGCCAATACACCTCCGCCTTCGCCTCCCATCGCGAGGATGGCAAGCGTGATCGGCCTCACCTTCTGCTGCACGGGCGCGTTCATGACAGTGATGCAGCCACGAGCTGGCGCTTTTCGAGACGCCGCTGCAGGAATCCGATCACGGCATTGCGGATCCTTTGCTTGAAGCGGTCCCAGCGATTCGGATTGCTGATGATCGAGGCGCGATAGAATGAAGGACAGAGCACGGCGGCATGCGCGACCTCTCCACACAGCCCGCAACCGACGCAGGAATTGATCACCTTGGTCACCGGCTCGCTGCGCAGCGGATCGGGATTGGGCGCAACCGTCAGCGACGGACATCCTGAGAGCCGGATGCACGAGTGATCGCCGGTGCAGGTATCAGGGTCGACACCGAAGCGCTCGCGGACGACACGCTGACCATCCTTGACCGCGTTGTTCATCAGCGGCTTCACCCGCCGCTGCTTGTTCAGCATGCATTCCGACTGCGCGATGATGACCTTTGGGCCCGGTTCCGGCGTGGTCAGCGCCTCGCGCAGGGTATCGCGCATGCGGGCGACATCATAGGTGCGGGTGATCGTTTTCACCCAGTCGACACCGACGCCGCGCACCGCCTTCTCGATCGGATTCTTGGTGGCCCGGATCGCATTGTCGGCAGACGAGGATAGCAGATCCTGCCCGCCGGTCGCGGCGGAATAGCCGTTATCGACGATGATGTGAACGTTGTTCGACTTGTTGAAGACCGCATTGCCGATCGAGGACACGAGGCCGTTATGCCAAAAGCCGCCGTCGCCGAGGATCGCAATCGCACGCTTGCGGGCATCTGTGTTGAACGCGGCTGCGCCGGCGCCGCCGAGACCATAGCCCATCGTGGTGGCGCCGATATTGAACGGCGGCAGGATCGAGAACAGATGGCACCCGATATCGCAACTGACATGGTGCGGACCGAGCTCACGTTCGACCAGCTTCATCGCGGTAAAGATCGGTCGCTCCGGGCAGCCGGTGCAGAAGGCCGGCGGACGCGGATGCACCTGCCCTTCCGTTGCCTTCACGGCGGCGGCCAGTCGCACATTCGCCTCGTTCGAGGGCGCCGGATGCGGCAATTCGCTGAGCAGGTCGGGGCGATAAGTCCGCACGAATTTGCCGACACCCGCGCGCATCACCGCGCCGGTATATTCACCGCCCATCGGCAGCATGCCCTTGCCTTCGATGCGGGTCTGGATGTCGGCGCGGCGCAAGATCGTGTTGACCGCCTGCTCGATGAATTCCGGGGCGCCCTCCTCCACGATCAGGACGGCGCGCTTGCCGCTGGCAAAGCGGACGAGTTCGTCATCGATCAGCGGATACGTGACATTCATCACATAGAGTGGAACGCGCGAGCGGCCGAGCGAGTCGGCGAGCCCCGTCAGTTCGAGGGCGCGCAGGACGGTGTTGTACATGCCGCCCTGCATCACGATGCCGATGTCGGAAATGTCGCCGTCGAAGAATTCGTTGAGGCCGTGCTCCTTGATGAATTGCACGGCAGCCGGCCAGCGCTGCTCGATCTTTTCCTTTTCATGCAGATAGGTCGCCGGCGGCAGCGCAATGCGACTGACGTCGCGCTGCGGTTTTTCCAGCGCATCTTTCAGGGTGAAGGTCGGCCGCACATTCTGTTCAGTGGTGAAGCGGCCATAGACGTGGCAGGCGCGGATACGTACTTCCAGCATCACCGGCGTGTTGGACGCCTCCGACAATGCGAAGCCGTTCTTCACGGCATTGACGATCGAGGGCAGGTTCGGCCGCGGATCCAGGAGCCAGACCTGCGACTTCATCGCGAAGGCATGGCTGCGCTCCTGCATGATCGAGGAGCCTTCACCATAATCTTCGCCGAGGATGATGAGCGCACCGCCCTTGACGCCGCCGGAAGCAAGATTGGCAAGCGCATCTGATGCGACATTGGTGCCGACCGTCGATTTGAAGGTGACGGCGCCGCGCAAGGGATAGTTCACCGAGGCGGCAAGCGTCGCAGCCGCGGTTGCTTCACTCGCACTCGATTCAAAATGAACGCCGAGTTCTTTCAGGATGTCGTTGGCGTCGCTGAGCACATCCATCAAATGCGAGATCGGCGCGCCCTGATAGCCGGCCACATAAGATACGCCGGATTCGAGCAGTGCTTTGGTGATGGCCAGGATGCCCTCGCCGCGGAATTCCTCGCCGGCCCCGAGACGAAGCTTTTCGACCTCTTCCTTGAACGAGCGTTCCGCCATCTTCGTCTCCCTTCGGGCGTCACGTGCTTGATGGTGGGAGCAGTGTTGGCCCGGCGGGCAAATTATATTCGAACGAATATAATTTGCCATGCGCCTCGCAGCTCACCGCTCGTCCCGGCGGCGCCTTGCCTTTCTGACGCTTGAAATGTTCTTGTTTTGTTCTAAAATCGCTCCCATGACATCGCCTTCCTCTCAGCAGAATGGCCGGAAACGGGCCGAAATCGTGCAGGAGCTGCGCCGCCTGACGTCCTGCAGCAGCTTCGCGGCGCTCCCCCCGGTTCTGCCCTTCGGGTTGCCCTCCCTCGATTCCTGCCTGCCTCAAGGGGGGCTGGTACTCGGGGCGGTGCATGAAATCGTGCCCGCAACCGAAGCGGACAGCATTGCGGTGCTGGGTTTCGCCGCCGCCCTGCTCGGTCGCCTCCCGCGCCGCAGCCCGATCATCTTCATCATGCGCCGCGATTCAGGAGACGCCGCTGGCCGTCTATCAGGCCATGGCTTGAACAGCATGGGCCTCAACCCAGCGCGTCTCATCGTCGTGGACACCTGCGACGACAAGCAGGCGCTCTGGGCAATGGAAGAAGCTTTGCGGTCCGGCGGTCCGGCCGCCATCGCCGGTCTTGCCGGCGCGAAACTCGACCTGCTCGCCGGGCAGCGGTTGCATCTCGCCGCGGGCGATTCAGGCATCCCTCTTTTGCTGCTGCGGCCGTTCGGCCTGCCGGCCGCCAATGTCGCGGCGACGCGATGGCGGATCGGCGCGGCGCTGTCCGCACGCGACCGCTTCGGTCTTGCCACGCATTGGCGCTGGCACGTCCGGCTGGAACGCTGCCGCAACGGGCGACCGGGAAAATGGCTAGTGGAGTTTGATCATGCCGCGTATCGTTTCGGTCTTCCTGCCGCGATGGCCCATCCTGCGTTATCTCGCCGCGCAGGTTCGCAATCCTTCGTCACGCACGCCGGTTGATCCCAGGCGCCCCTTTGTCCTCTCGACAGATGTGTCCGGTACACCGCGCATTGCTGCGTTGAATGCCGCGGCGGAGAGTGAAGGACTCGGACGCGGCGACACGCTCGCGGATGCACGCGCAAAGGTCGGAATGCTGCAAGTACAGATCATCGATCCGGAGCGCGACAATGCCGCGCTGCGGCAGCTCGCGCTCTGGGCGACCCGCTACACACCGGCCGTGTCCTGCTGGGAAGACGAAAACGGCGCGGACGGATTTTTCATGGACGTCACCGGCGCAGCGCACCTGTTCGGCGGCGAAGAAAAGCTGCTGGAAGATCTGCAGCAGCGGCTCGCGCATTTCGGCCTGCCCGCCCGGCTTGCCATTGCCGGAACGCCGGCCGCGGCCTGGGCGCTATCGCACTCTTACGCTTTTCGCATTGCTGCCCCGGGAACGGACAGGCAAGAATTGTCCTCTCTTCCGATCGAGGCTTTGCGCCTGTCTCCCGACACGCGCACGACCTTGCGGCGGCTCGGGTTCAAGCGCATCGAGGCACTGATCGGCGCGCCACGCGCGCCCTTGGCCGCGCGGTTCGAAAAGGAATTGTTGCGCCGTCTCGATCAGGCGCTGGGGCATGCGGCGGAACCGCTCGATTTCATCATCGCCCCACCTGCCTATCACAGCGCCCGCTATCTGCTGGAGCCTGTCTTCACCACCGATGCTGCTGTCCGGATTGCAACGCGGCTGATGCAGGATATCTGTCACGCGCTGGTGCGCGACGGCGTTGGCGCGCGCGATCTGCGGCTGTCGCTGTATCGCGTCGACGGTGAAGCCACGATTGTCGATATCGGGCTGACCCATCCGACACGCGATTCCCGTCACGTCGCGCGGCTGCTCGATCTCAAGCTCGATCGCATCTCTTCGGATGTCGATGCCGGTTTCGGCTTCGAGGCTTTGGACCTCGCCGTCGCCAGGGCCGAGCCAATGCAGGACTGGCAAAGCGAACTGCTCGTCGAATCCGAAAACATGTCGGACTCGGAGCAATGTGCGGCATTGATCGACCGGCTTCGACAAAAGCTCGGCCCTCGCAGCATCCACCGGCTTGAACCGGTCGAGAGCCATCTGCCCGAACGCGCGGAAGCCCCCGCCAGCCCGATCGGCGAAGCGCCTGCCTGGCCCGCACCGGATGCCGCGCGGCCACGTCCATTGATCCTGTTGCAGGACGCCGAACCGGTTGATGTCACGGCGCTGGTGCCGGAAGGTCCGCCGAAACACTTCCGCTGGCGCGGCGTCACTCACCATGTGGCGCAGGCGCAAGGCCCGGAGCGCATCGCCGGCGAATGGTGGCGGGATGGGAAGCAGCCCACGCGCGACTATTATCTCGTCGAAGACGATGCCGGCTGCCGGTTCTGGCTTTATCGCGCCGGCCTGTATGGCCGCGAGACCGATACGGCACGATGGTTCATGCACGGCCTGTTCGCGTGAGGGCCAGACATGAGCGCCTATTCCGAACTCGCCGTGACCACCAATTTCTCCTTCCTGCGCGGTGCCTCGCATCCCAAGGAAATGGTCGCTGCGGCCGACGCGCTTGGCCTGACAGCTATCGGCATTGCCGATCGCAACAGCTTTGCCGGGGTGGTGCGTGCTTATGAAGAATGGAGAACGATGAGAGATGAGAAAAGCGCGAAAACAGGAATATCGAAGGACGAAATAGCAGAAAAACATCTGGTTAGGCTGCTGGTCGGCACCCGCCTTGTCACCACCGACGGCTTCGAGATGCTCGCCTATCCGACCGACCGCGATGCCTATGGCCGCCTGTGCCGGCTGATCACACAAGGCAACCGTCTTCTCAAGGGAGAAAAGGGCGAGTGTCTGTTGAGCTTCGAGGACATTCTCCAGTTCAGCGAGGGACAGATCTTCATCGCAATCCCGCCTAAGAACTTTTCGCCCCTTTTTGAAGAGAGACTTCGGACGCTGGCGAAGATCGCGGCAAAGCGCAGTTTTCTCGCCGGCTGTCATCGCTATCGCGGCGACGAGAAGCGGCGGCTGGGATTGCTGAACGACCTCGGCCTGCGCTGCGGCACGCCGATGGTCGCGGTCAATGACGTGCATTATCATGCACCGGAGCGCCGCGCGCTTGCCGATGTGCTCACCTGCATCCGCGAGAAATGCACGGTGGCGGAGGCCGGCTTCCGGCTGACACGCAATGCCGAACGTCATCTCAAGGCACCGGAGGAAATGGCGCGGCTGTTCCGCGACTATCCCGAGGCCATTGTC
>JAEWCJ010000243.1 GCA_023390695.1 Pseudomonadota bacterium
CGAGCGGGCAGGCCCGCCTCGATCGTGGTCGGGACGTCCGGGGCGCTGGCGACGCGCTTGTCGGTTCCGATCACGATCGGCTTGAGCTTGCCGGCCTGCACCTGCGGCAGCAGCACCGGCAGATCGAGGAACACCATCTGCACCTGCTGGCCGAGCAGATCGTTCACCGCCGGCGCGGCGCCGCGATAGGGCACATGCACGATGTCGATCTTGGCGAGGAGCTTGAACAATTCTCCGGCCAGATGCGGTAGGCTGCCGGGTCCCGAAGAGGCGAAGTTCAGTTTGCCGGGCTGGGCTTTCGCAAGCGCGATCAGCTCTTTCATGTTATTCGCGGGAACGCTGGTCGCGACCACCAGCATTTCCGGCACCTTCGCCACCAGCGTCACCGGTGCCAGGTCTTTCAGCGGATCATACGCGATGTCCTGCATGCTGGGGCTGATGGCGAGCGCGCCGGCGCTGGTGATGGCGATCGTGTAGCCATCCGGCTCCGCCTTTGCGACGGTATCGGTGCCGAGCACGCCGCCCTGTCCGCCGCGATTGTCGATCAGCACCGGCTGCTTGAGGATGTCCGACATTTTCTGGCCGACGGCGCGCGCAATGATGTCGTTCGGGCCGCCCGCCGGGAAGGGAACGACCAGCCGGATCGGCTTGCTTGGAAAATCCTGCGCACCGGCCAAAGCCGGCGCCAACAATGCGCTCAGCCCGACGAGAACGATTTTAAAAATTTTCACGGCAATCCCCTCCAAGGTTTTATTATGTGAATGCCGCCGTGCGTTTCGACGCATGCCGTCGAACGCGCATTGGCGGCTGGTGTTTCAGGGCGAGATTAATTCATGGCGGACTTCATTTGAAGTTCGCGAGCGATACTTTCTCGGCATGGCGGTTGCGGCCTTGCGGCGGCTCAACAGAGTTGCGCGCCGGCCCATTGCTTGTTGCGCACCAGCGTGCGGCACACGTCCTGCAGCATATCGCGTGCGTACTGAACGGCTTTGGGAAGCTGCTGCTCGCGGGGCGTGACGATGGTGACTTGCGTGGACAGTGCCGGACGCACGATGGGATAGGCGGTCAGCCGCTTGCGCGCCAGTTCGTCCTGCACCGCCGCATAGGTCAGGATCGTGTAACCGAGACCCTGCTCGACCATCGCCTTCGCAAAGGAAACGCTGTCGACTTCGGTCTTGATGCGCAGCCGGATGCCGTGTTCGAGTGCGGCCTGTTCGACCAGCCGCCGGTTATTATGCGCTAGGCTGGGAAGAATCAGCGGCAATTCCGCCAGATCGCGAATGCGGAACGTCGTGTGCGGCTTTCGGCCGTGTCCGTGATGCGGCGGCCCGACGACCTGCATGCGCTCGGTCAGGATCGGGCTGATTTCCAATGCTTCGAGGTGCGGTGGATTGTGCAGGATGGCGATATCGATGCGCTTTTCCAGCAGCCATTCCTGCAGCGAGCTGGTCACGCCCTCGCGCATATGCAGCGCTGTTTTCGGCCAGGCCTTCTGAAAGCGCTCGACGAATGGCGGGATCAGAAGCCGCCCGGCCGCAGGCGGCACGCCAAGAATGACGCTCCCTCCGCCAAGGGAACGGTCCTCGCGGATCTCCGCGCGGGTCTGGTGCACAAGCTGCACGATCGCCTCCGCGCGTTCGAGCAGCAGCGATCCGGCCGTACTCAGGCGGACGCCGCGGCCGTGGCGTGCGAACAGCGAGACGCCCAATTCGCGTTCCAGCTTGCTGATCTGGCGGCTCAATGCCGGCTGCGCCAGCCGCAGCTCTTCCGCCGCGCGGCTGACGCTGCCGGCGCGCGCGACCCGCATGAAGTTCCGCAGCTCTTTCAGTTCCATGATTGCCCGGATTCGACCTATGCCGTACGAGCATACCTTAGGCCATTCCGGCTGTCTGTCAAAAATCCGGGCCGATCGTAGCCGTTACTGCGGCGTCTGTTTGGTTTTGCGTTGAGCGGCCTTTCTGGCCGCCTTCTCCGCCTCGCGCGGATTGCTGAAGGATTGCCCGTCGAGCCCGGCGAATTCGCTGCTCGCGGCGAAGAAGCGGAAACGGCTGCCGTCGCGGATGACAAGGCCGGCCGGACCCGAACTGACTTCGATGATATAGGTATCGGACATCGCAACTCCTCTGCCTATCCGCGGCTCATATCCGCGATTGGCATGTCAGCGACATGACGATTCCGCGAACGGAAAAAGTAAATACTGTGGCGGCTGCTTTTGCTGCAGCGCACTCTCTTCCGGCGGATGTCGTTGTGAGAGAATCAGCAGACATCGTCACAACGATGTCACATCATCGCAAGGCTGCAAGCATTGTTTCGCGCCACCCTCTGCTACCTTAAACGGCAATGACTGCACGCGACCTAAGGGAATACCTGATAGCGGATTGACGGCGGCGTGCTTCTTGTCCGCATCACCGTTGCGCTGCCGTTAGCCGGCATACGCTCGCTCATGATCGCGGGATGATTGGCGGGCGGAGGATTGTCGAAGGTGTATGTGCTGGTCGTGCCGAGCAGCGAGAAGAACAGCGCCAAGGCCCACATCGCGATCGAGATCAGTGCCGTCCACATCGCGAAAGTAAGATAGGTGTCACGCAGAACGGTGGAGCTTGCCCATTGCGCATAGGCTTCCGGCGGGCGGAATTCCTTGTCGATATAGAGCCACATCTCGGTCTTGCGATAATCCTTGGTCAGCGCCTCGCGCGATTTCAGGATCAGGACGAAGGTCATGACGGTGGTGAGGAAACCGCCAGCCTGAAAGGCGAGGCGCGGATTGAACGACATGCCGATCATCACGCAGAATATCGCCAGCGAGGCGAACCCGCAGGCACGCAGAACGGTTTCATACGCCACTTGCCGCATGTGCTCCATGCCTGCACCTCATGCTGACGCCGGATGCTAGCTGGCCATGCGAGCGGCGAAATAGCGCACCGCCGGCCGCCCTTTCAATTCAGCGTGATAAGAAGGGCGGCCACGAACATCGCGATCGAGACGGCGGAGGCTCCCTTGGCAAAGCGCAGCAAAAGATTCTCGAGCTGATCCTGGGCGCGCCGGATGCCGAAGGCGTCATGCGGCAATTCGTTCGGCTCCATGAATTGCCAGACGTCGGTCTGGCAAATGCCCTCCTTCTGCAGCTTCGACAGCTGATGGATCAAGCGCAGCGAAAAGATCAGGGCGATGCCGCCGCCGATATTCAGGGCCAAAGCCGGATTGAAACTGAAGGCAAACATCAGCGTCACGCCGGCGATCACCACAAAGGCCGCATCCGAGACGATCGCGGAAAACGCGCATTGAGAAAACCGGTCGGAAAATCGGTTCACGGGTTGTCTCCTCTTCGGGACCCGCCCCCTCGGCAAGCTTTCCATCCCGACACGAGAAAGCAAATGTCGTGCCGGAATATTTGCCGTCGCGCAGATGCCCACCTCGAAACGCCGCCGGACGTGGCAGGTTCCAGTGGCAGGTTCCAGGACAACTGACGACGGAATAGGTGGCGGCTTCCGCGACCGCTTCTAGTCTAGAGGCCGACCTGCAGGAAATTTCCGATCGCCGGCAGGGTCAGGATGGCGGTGCCGGCCAGCCAGATCCAGAGCGAGATCACCGTGGAATCCTCCTTGGCGCCGACATAGCGCTCGTACAGGGCGGCGGGGATGCCGGCGAGGATCACAGTGCCGGTCGAGAGCATCAGCGAGGCGAAATAGGCGATGGCCGCCGTGCTCTCGAAGAGCGGCGCGGACATCAGATAGGCCGAGATCTGGAAGACGAAAAAGAAGAGGGGATTGAAAATCCCGTTGATCATTCCGAAGAAGGCGATGCCGATATAATAGAAGCTGCGCTCGTTCATGACCCGGACACCCGCAGAATGCCGAGCGAGAAGAAGACGACCAGCAGCGCAAGCCGCAGCCAGAACATCCACACGAAGCCGAACAGCCACAGCACGACCGGTGCCGTCGCTTTCGGCGTGATCGGCGCGATCAGCTTCAGGGCGGGATCGGTGATCGCGCAGAAGCCGCGCCAGATGTAGTTCTTGGAATCGGGTTCGACGAACAGGCCGAGCAATGCCCGCCCCAGCATCGTGTACATCACGACGGCCAGGATGAAGTTCGGAATGTTGAAGTACCAGAGACTCCAGAAGGAAACGGTATTCCCCACGCGCGCGCTCCTGCGGTTGCCGAGAAATTCTTAGCGGAAAGTTCTGCGATGGTCCCGAAAAAAAGAGCGGGGCCCGAAGGCCCCGCTCGATCGCAACTGCGGAGAAGATTAGTCCTTCTCTTGCAGAACCGTGCGGCCGCGCGGCTTGCGGATCTCGTCCACGAAAGCCTGCATTTCCTTCGACGGCTCCTGGCCCATCAGACTCACAACATAGATCAGCAGGAAGCCGACCGGCATACCGATCAGACCCGCCGCGATGTTGTTGATGCCGAACCAGCCGACCTTGCTGGCCATCGGGTGACTTGCCGCGACCCATGTATCCATCGCATTCGGAGCCGCCATCGCTTTGGCCAGATCGACCAGCGGGGCGCCCGATGGACTGGGCAGGGCGGACATTCCGAAATACGCCCCGCCATAGCCCGGGAAGTAACGGGTGCAGACCAGGTAGAAGATGGCGATGCCGAAGCCGCCGATGATGCCGGCGATCGCGCCGTTCGTCGTCGCCCGTTTCCACCAGACGCCCATCACCAGCGCCGGGAAGTTGCCCGCCATTGCCAGCGAGAACGCCCAGCCCACCATGGCCAGAATGTCCGCCGGCCGGGTTGCTGCCGTTGCGGCCGCCGCAATCGCGACGATCAGCAACAGGACACGGGCGACCGTCAGCCGGCGCACCGTCGGCGCGTTCGGATCGATCATCTTGTAGTAGATGTCGTGCGAGAGCGCGTTGGCGATGGCGAGCAGCAGGCCGTCTGCGGTCGAGAGCGCGGCGGCGAGACCGCCGGCGGCGACCAGACCCGAGATCACATACGGGAGGCCCGCGATTTCCGGGGTGGAAAGCACGATCACGTCCGTGTTGATCACGAAGTCCTGCAGGCGAACCACGCCGGGATGGCCGGCAATGGCCTTACAGGCGGCGATGACCGTATCCAGGCTGGCGGCGTTCTTGCCGCAGATCTGGATCAGGCCGAGTTCGCCCCAACTGAACATCCAGGGACGGATGTCGGTAACGCCTCTGCCGATGATGTTGGTATACACCTCGAGCTTGGAGAATGCGGCATAGGCCGGTGCCGAGAAGTACAGGAGGAAGATGAAGAACAGCGACCACGCCACCGACTGACGGGCTTCACGCACCGACGGGGTGGTGAAGTAACGCATCAGGATGTGCGGGAGCGAGGCAGTGCCCACCATCATGCAGAAGATGATCGCGAAGAAGTTGAGCGGGGTATAGTTGAGCCACGGCTGGATATGCGGCTTGAGATTGGCCGCAGTCGCCAGGCCGTCCTTCAGCAGTTGTCCTTCGCGGGCGGTGATATCCGCAATCGCCTGTCCGTAGGTCAGTTGCGGAATCGGAATTCCGTACTTTTGCGTGGACAGGATGATGATCGGGGTCAGATAGGCCACGATCAGCACGATGTACTGGGCGATCTGCGTCCAGGTCACGGCGCGCATGCCGCCCAGCATTGAGCAGAGCAGGATGCCGGCCAGTCCCACGAACACCGCGATCTCGAACGACATGCCCAGGAAGCGCGAGGCGATGATGCCGGTGCCGAAGATCTGCGCCGTCACGTAAGTGAAGGAGCAGCAGAACAGCACGATCACCGCCAGGAAGCGGGCGAAGTTGCCGCCGAAGCGGAACGACATGAAGTCGGGCACCGTATAGGCGCCGAACTTGCGCAGATACGGACCGACCAGCACCGACACCAGCACGTAGCCGCCAGTCCAGCCGAGCACCCAGGCCAGGCCGTCATAGCCCAGCAGGAACAATGTGCCGGCCATACCGACGAACGACGCCGCCGACATCCAGTCGGCACCGGTCGCCATGCCGTTATAGAGTGCCGGAACGCGCCGTCCTGCGACGTAATATTCCGACACCTGTGCCGTGCGCGAAAGCACGCCGATGATGGCGTACACCGCGATGGTGAAGAACACGAACAGATAGCCGAGCACCTTGTTCGGCACTCCGATCTGTTCGAGGATCGCGAGGAAAACCACGAAGGCAAGGAAGCCGCCGGCATAGAAGCCGTAGATCTTGCCGAGATTGTTGATGAAATCGCCGCCGCCTGAAGTTTGGGTCGCCATGTGTCGTTCCTCCCTCAGTCGTCTTCAGCGACGCCGAATTCACGGTCGATCTTGTCCTGCTGTTTCGCAAACATGAAAAGCTGGATGACGAACGCGATCAGCGAGCCCTGCGCGGCCATGTAGAAGCCGAGCGGAAAGCCGAGGATGACGATTTTGTTCAAGGCTGGTGCAAACATGTGCACCACATATCCGAAGAAGAACCAGATCCCGAGATGCGTCCACATCAGGTTGGTTGTCTTCCTCCAATGTGCCTGGTCATTGGCAGATGTTTCGTGAGCCATGGGCCGGTTACCCTCCCTGCGAATCCGAAACCGACAAGCGGAATCGGAATGTGATAATGCGAGGGGCGCCGACGACCGGCTGGATGCGGCACCCCCCTTGTTGCCGCTGCCCCACGCCTGGTCTTGTTGAGCCGGGTCGGGAGTCTATGAAAAAAAGGTAACATTGGGGCGGCGCGCACCCTTATAAGACTTTCGGCCAAAGCGTGATGTTTTACCCACTGAATAGACTAGACTTTCTTCCGAGAATGCTCTGTTCGCAATTGCGAAAGAGCGTGCTGCACCGCGAGCGGACCGGAGAGGCGTGAATGGGATTCGGGGATTTCGTCTTCGGTTTGTTTCGTCGCAAGCCGCCGCTGCGCGACGTGCGCGAGCTTGCCGACTTCATCGACGAACAGGCCGCGTTTCTCGTGCAAAAGGGAATCTACGATTATTCCCGTGCACGCTCCGGCCATTACGCCAAGGTCATGCTGGCGGATGCCGGATTCCAGGGCGCGCTGGATCGCGCGCGCTGGCGCGCCTATCCGCTCGGGCTCGCAATGGTGGCAGAGATGGTCGAGGGGGTGATTACACCACCATCCAGCGAACGCCGTGCCGTCCTCGATCCGCTGATCGCTCTCGTCCTGTCGGTCTTCGATCGCTACCCGCGTCATGCGGAGCTGACCGAAGAGGAATGGATGCAAGGCCGCCGTGAGCTTGCCCTGCATCTGGAGCGGCTCAGCACGCATCCGCCCAAACGGGTCATCGACATTCCGGAGCCGTTTGCCGAGCGTTACTTCGATATGATGCCGTTCGACAAACCGTTGCTGACCCCGGACGCGCCGACCGCGCACAGTTATCTGCAGCTCAAGCTGGTCGCCATGCAGGAGGAGCTGACAAAGCGCATGGACGCGGCCGATATGGCGCGCAGGCTGCGGTCGGGTTGAACAGGTTGAGGCAGCGGGTGCAGGCGCGGGGCTATATGACATGACCGTCACCAATGCCACGCCGTTGATTGCGCTCGATGCCGTCGTCATCGACACGGAAACCACCGGTCTCGATCCGAGCAAGTCCTTCATTGTCGAGATCGGTGCGGTGAAAATCACCGGCGGGCGGGTTGACCCCGGTCAGACATTCCGCCGTCTGTTGCGCCCGCCGGTCCCAATTCCTCCGCAATCCACCGCCATTCACGGAATCGACGACGGCATGGTCGCGGATGCGCCGGATTTTTCCACGGTGTGGAGCGACTTCAGCGATTTTCTTGGCGAAGCCGTGGTCGTCGGCCATACGCTCGGTTTCGATTTTTCCATTATGCAGCGGGAATGCGCGCGCAGCGGAATTGCGTGGAAGCGCCCGAAGGCGCTCGACACCCAGCTTCTGATGCTGGTGGCGGAGCCGAATTTCGGCGGCCTGTCGCTGGAACAGCTTGCCAACTGGCTTGACGTTGAAATCACCGAGCGCCATTCGGCGCTCGGTGACGCGATCACCACGGCACATATCTTCAATGCGCTGGTTCCCCACTTGCGCGTCAAGGGCATTCGGACCTTGGCCGAGGCGATGCAGGCATGCCGTGCGCTGACCGATGTTCTGGAGAAGCAGCACCGCGCTGGCTGGAGCGAAGTGGCGGACGCGCCGGTGCCTGAACAGCCGGACGATTCGCTCGACCGCTTCGATACCTACCCTTATCGCCACCGCGTGCACGCCATGATGAGCAGTCCCGCGAAATTCATCGCTTCGGACCGGCCGCTCTCCGACGCGCTCTCTCTGATGATGGAGCAGAAGGTGTCCTCGCTCTTCGTGCGCGATCCTCGCGTGGACGAGTCGAACGTCAAGGCGGAAGAGGCGGGCGTCATCACCGAGCGCGACGTGCTGCGCGTGCTGGCGCACGACGGCGCCGATGCGCTTACGGTCCCCACCGGGCAGATCATGTGCAAGCCGCTCGCCGTCGTCCTGGCCGATGCGTTCGTCTATCGTGCGATCGGACGTATGACACGACTGAAATACAGACATCTCGGCGTGGTCGACGAATCCGGTCGTATCGTCGGGGCGCTCTCGGCGCGCAACCTGCTGCGGCTTCGCGCGCGCGAGGCAATCTTCCTCGGCGACGAGATCGACCAGGCGACCGATATCCACCAGCTTGGCAAGGCCTGGGCCAAGCTGCCGCAAGTTGCCGCCTCGCTGCTGTCGGAAGGCGTGCCGTCTCCCGACATCGCGGCGGTGATTTCGAGCGAACTCGGTGCGCTGACGCGCCAGGCCGCGGTGCTGGCCGAACAGCGCATGCGCGAGGACGGCCGCGGCGAGCCGCCCTGCGCGTATTCCATGGCGGTGCTCGGCTCGGCCGGGCGCGGCGAAAGCCTGCTGGCGATGGACCAGGACAATGCTCTGATCTTCGAGCACGGCGGTCCTGACGGTCCGGAAGATCGCTGGTTCGCCGAATTGGCCGTGTATGTCGCCGATTATCTGCATCAGGTGGGCGTGCCTTATTGCAAGGGCGGCGTCATGGCCAAGAACCCGCAATGGCGCGGTTCACTGGCGACGTGGCGCGCGCGCGTCGCCGACTGGATCACGCGCTCAAATCCCGCCGACCTGCTGGCGGTGGACATCTTCTTCGATCTGCGCGGCGTGCACGGCGCCAACGCGCTGGCCGAAACGCTCTGGCGCGATGCATTCGCCGCGGCGAAAGGGCAGGCCGGTTTCGCCAAGCTGCTGGCCGAGGCGGCCGGGGAGGTGGAGCCGGGGTTGAATTTCTTCGGCGGCATCCGGACCGAACAGGGGCGTATCGACCTCAAGAAGGCCGGGCTGTTCGGCGTCGTCACCGCGGCGCGCGTGCTCGCCATCCGCCATCACGTCCTGGAGCGGGCGACGCCGCGCCGCCTCGCCGGCATACTGGCGCTGCAGCTCGGCGGTGAACAGGATCTGCAGGCGCTGGCGGAAGCGCAGATGATTTTCCAGAGCCTCATCCTCGATCAGCAGATCGACGATATCGAGCATGGCCGCCCCGCCACCAACAAGGTCCTGGTGAAGCGGCTGTCGCGGTCCGAGCGCGAATTGCTGCAGCGTGCTCTCCGCGCGGTGCAGCATCTCGGCGATCTGACGCGCGATCTGCTGTTCAAGGACTGAGCGTCAGGCCTCGCCGATTTCCCGCAAAATCTCGTCCGTGTGCTGGCCGATATCGGGCGGAGCCAGATCCGACACCGCCGGCTGGCCGTTGATCACCAGCGGGGTGCGCACGCCGGGAATGACGCCGCCCTTTGCCAGATCGCTTTTCGGTGCGATCTGCATACCGCGCGCGACGATCTGCGGGTCCTTGAACACCTCGTCGATGGTGTTGATCGGGCCGGCCGGCACACCCGCCGCCTCGCATTTCTCCAGCAGGTCGGCGCGCGTGCGCTGGCTGATCAGCGCCGTCAATTGCGGGATCAAGGTGTCGCGATTGACCACGCGATCGCCGTTGGTCTTGTAACGCGGATCCTGCGCGAGCTCCGGTATGCCGAGAATGTTGCAGAGCTTGGCATATTGTCCGTCGTTGCCGACGGCGATGATCATGTGGCCGTCCGAGGTGGGGAATACCTGGTAGGGCACGACGGTCGGATGCGCGTTGCCCATGCGGCCCGGCACCTTGCCGGAGACCAGATAGCTCAGCGCCTGGTTCGCCAGCACGCTGGTCAGGGTGTCGAACAGCGCCATGTCAACATAGGAGCCGCGTCCGGTGCGTTCGCGCTCCTGCAACGCCGCCAGGACGCCGACCGCGGAATAGACCCCGGTGAACACATCGGCGAAGGCGACGCCCATGCGCATCGGCTCTCGGTCCGGCTCGCCGGTGATGCTCATGATCCCGCCCATGCCCTGGATGATCAGGTCGTAGCCGGCGCGGTGCGCATAGGGGCCGGTCTGGCCGAAGCCGGTGATCGAGCAATAGATCAGACGCGGATTCTCGGCCGACAGACTCTCGTAATCGAGACCGAACTTCTTCAGCCCGCCAAGCTTGAAGTTTTCGATGAGGATGTCGGAGCGCATGGCGAGCTTGTGCACGATGCGGCGGCCGCGCTCGCTCTCGAAATCGAGGGCGATCGACCGCTTTCCCCGGTTGCAGGAGTGATAATACGAGCCGCCGAGGTTTTCGCCGTGTTCGCCTTCGACGAAGGGCGGCCCCCATTGCCGGGTGTCGTCGCCGGGGCCTTCGCGTTCGACCTTGATCACTTCCGCGCCGAGATCGGCGAGGATCTGTCCGGCCCAGGGTCCGGCCAGTACACGGGCGAGTTCGAGAACGCGAATTCCGGCGAGAGGTCCGGGCATAAGGGAACTCCAGAGATATTTGTCGTCATGGCCGGGCATAGCCGTTCGAAGAACGGCGTTTTTGCAAAACGCCTATGTCCCGGCCATCCACGTCTCAATTGCAGCCAAGACGTGGATGCCCGGCACAAGGCCGGGCATGACGGAGGATGGACGATATGCCTCTTATACCTTGAAGCGCGGATCGAGGAAGTCGCGCAGGCTGTCGCCGAAGAGGTTGAATGCAAAAACCGCAAGGCTGATCATTGCGCCGGGGAACAGGATCATCCAGGGCGCTTCGCGGTAGAAATCGGCGGCATTGCCGGAAAGCATCAGGCCCCAGGCGGCCGTCGGTTCGGTGACGCCGAGGCCCAGGAATGAGAGCGAAGCCTCCGCGAGGATCGCCTGGGCGATGAAAGCGGTCAGCATGATCAGGTAGGGCGCCACCACGTTCGGCGCCATGTGACGGAAGATGATGCGGCTGTCGGAATAACCCGCCGCGCGCGCGGCATCGACATAGGGCATCACCCGCACGCCGAGTGCGGCGGCGCGGACCACGCGCGCGACGCGCGGGATGATCGGGATGGCGATGGCGAAGATCAGGTTCACGTCGACGCCGCCGATCACGAATTTGCGCAGGGCCGCGACCACCACCAGCGCCAGCACGATCAGCGGGAAGGCCAGCAGAATGTCCATGATCCGCTGCAGGATATTGTCCACCCGACCGCCGAAATAGGCGGACGCAACGCCCAGGACCGCGCCGATCGACGAGCCGATAAAGGACGATGTGAAGCCAATGACGAGCGCCGTGCGTGATCCATAGATCAGGCGCGAGCAGATGTCGCGGCCATAGGCGTCGGTACCGCACCAATGCTCCCAGGACGGCGCGGCGAGGATTGCGGCGAAGTCGATCGTCAGCGGATCGTAAGGCGCCACCCATTCCGAGAAGAGACCGGCGAACATCATGGCGAAGATGATGACGAAGGACACCGCGCCCAGCGGCTGCTGCCGGCAGAATTCGATCACGGGTCCGCGTGGCTTGCGGATGACGGCGGGAGTTTCGAGTGCGAGCGTCATCGGAGCCTCACGTGTAGCGGATGCGCGGGTCGAACACGGCATAGAGCAGATCGACCGCCAGATTGACGAAAACGTAGAAGGCCGCGATCAGCATCACCATGCCCTGGATCATGGTGAAGTCGTTGCGCGACACGCTCTGCACGAAGAGCTGGCCGATGCCGTTGAGGTTGAACACCTGTTCGGTGACGACGAGGCCGCCGATCAGGAAGGTGAATTCGAGACCGATCACGGTGATGGCGGGCAGCAATGCGTTGCGCAAGGCGTGGCGCGAGATCACGAGTTTCTCGAAGACGCCTTTGGCGCGCGCGGTGCGGATGTAATCCTCGTTCAGCACTTCCAGCAGCGAGGAGCGGATCATGCGCGCCACCACGGCGCAATAGCGGTAGCCGACGGCCAGCGCCGGCCAGATCAACTGCGTGAGATTGGAGACCGGATCGACATAGATCGGCGTGAAGGTGATCGGCGGCAGCCAGTTGAAGAAGCCGAGCAGGCTCAGCATGATCAGCATGCCGAACCAGAAGGACGGGATCGACAGCCCGCCGATGGTGATGATGCGGGTGGCGTAATCGATCCATGTGTCGCGGAACAGCGCCGCCATGGTCCCCAATGGTATGGCGATGAAGACCGCGATGATCGTCGCCATGATCGCGACCTGCAGCGACAATTCCAGACGCAGACGGATTTCCTCCATCACCGGGCGCTCGGTCCACATCGAGTTGCCGAAATTGAGCGTGACGACGCCGACCATCCACTCGCCGAACTGCACCATCAGCGGCTTGTCGAGACCGAGCCGCTTGCGCTCCATGTCGACCATTTCCTGGGTGACGGTGCCGCCGTCGCCGCGCAGTTTCACCTCGACGACGTCGCCGGGCACCACCCGCAGCATGAAGAAGACGAGCACGGCGACGCCGAGCAGGGTGGGAATGGTGTAGAGCAGGCGGCTGATGACGTAACGCAGCATGTTTGCAGGGTCCGGAGCGAAGGCCGGCGCGGGGCCGCGGGGGGACCGGGGC
>JAEWCJ010000287.1 GCA_023390695.1 Pseudomonadota bacterium
TCGCGCTTCAGATCGATCGCTTCGATATGCGGCATGTGCTGGCCGCCGAAGCGTTCCGGCAACGGCAGCCGCTTGTAGCGGCCGCGCCGCGCATTCACTTCGGTTTCCACCGACGGCGTCGCCGACGCCAGGATCACCGGGATCTGCGCCGCATGCGCGCGCACCACCGCCATGTCGCGCGCATGATAATGGATGCCGTCTTCCTGCTTGTAGGCGTTGTCGTGTTCCTCATCGACGATGATCAGGCCAAGATCGGCATAGGGCAGAAACAAAGCCGAGCGCGCGCCGACGATCACGCTCACCTTGCCTTCCGACACCGCCGCCCAGGTGCGCGAGCGCTTGCGCGAGCCGAGCTGCGAATGCCATTCCGCCGGACGCACGCCGAAGCGGGACGAAAAGCGGTCGAGGAATTGCGTGGTTAGCGCGATTTCGGGCATCAGGATCAGCGTCTGTTTCCCGCGCCGGATGTTTTCCGCCACCGCTTCGAAATAGACTTCGGTCTTGCCCGAACCGGTGACGCCGTCGACAAGGCTTGCGGCAAAGCCGCCGCGCGCGACCATGTCGCGCAATGTGTCCGCCGCCGCGCGCTGTCCTTGCGTCAATTCGGGTTGCAGGAAATCCGGATCGGGCGGCTGCGCCACCGGCTCCTGCGCCAGCACCAGTGTCTCGAGCGTGCCTTCGTCGATCAGGCCGTCGATCACGCCGGCGGACACGCCGGCTTCCTGCGCCGCATCGCTCTTGCCGCGCACCAGCCCGTCGGACATCAGCTCCATCACGCGTGCGCGCGCCTTGGTCATGCGCTGCGGCGCCGGTCCCGCGAGCCGCACGCCGACCCGCTCGCGCGCCGGTCCGAGATGTTCGCCCATGCGCAGCGCCATGCGCAGCACCATGCCGCGCGCGCCGAGGGTGTAGCCCGCCACCCAGTCGATGAAGTTGCGCAGTTCCGGCTTCAGCGGCGGAACGTCGGCCTTGCCGATCACATCCTTCAGCCGGTTGTGCAGGCCCGGCCGCGGGTGGCCCTCGCCCCAGACAACGCCGGCATATTCCTTGGCGCCCAACGGCACCGCCACCACGTCGCCCGGCTCCAGCGTGAGCCCGTCCGGCACGCGGTAGGAATAGGCCTGATCGAGCGCGATCGGCACCAGCACATCGACAATCTTGGCCGCCATAAACCGACACTCGCCCGATTCCGGGCGCTTAAGGAAGGGTGAAGAAAAATCTCTCATTGTCGTCCCCGCGAAGGCGGGGACCCATAGCCACCGCCTTCACAAGTCGGAAAAGACCGCGGTTATGGGTTCCGGGTCTCGCGGCCTGCGGCCGCTCGCCCGGAACGACCGAGATATATAGGCGCTGATGGCTGCTCAGGATAAATTATCGGCCGCCCCGGACGTCTCCGCCGAACTCGCGCGCTGGCTGCAGCATCTGTCGGCAGAGCGGCGGATGTCGCCGAAGACGTGTGAGGCCTATCTGCGCGACATCGGCCAGTTCCTGTCGTTTCTCGCCGGGCATCTCGGCGGCGCGCCGAAACTCAAGGACCTCGCTGCCCTCGCCCCGCAGGATGTGCGCGCCTTCATGGCCGCCCGCCGCGCCGATGGCCTCAGCGCGCGGTCGCTGATGCGGGAGCTCGCCGGCGCGCGCTCCTTCGCCCGTTTTCTGGAGCGCGAGGGCAAGGGCAAGGTCGCCGCGCTCAATGCGGTGCGCGCGCCGAAACTGCCGAAGACCTTGCCGAAGCCGCTCACGGTGCCGTCGGCGAAACGGATTTCCGACATCGATCTGCGCGCCGGCGAAGAACGCGAGCCCTGGATTCTCACCCGCGATGCCGCCGTGCTGGCGCTGCTTTACGGATCGGGGCTGCGCATCGCCGAGGCGCTGTCGCTGACGCGCAAGGACGTCCCCGCGCCGGACGCGGGCGATGTCGTTACGGTCATCGGAAAAGGCAACAAGACCCGCATGGTGCCGGTACTGAGGCCGGTGCTGCAACTGATCGCCGACTATATCGCGCAATGCCCTTACGATCTGCCGGACAGCGAACCGCTCTTCCGCGGCGCCAAGGGCGGAGCGTTGTCGCCGCGCATCATCCAGCTCACCATGGAACGTTTGCGCGGCGCGCTCGGCCTGCCGGATTCGGCGACCCCGCACGCGTTGCGGCATTCTTTCGCGACGCATCTGCTGTCGCGCGGCGGCGACCTGCGCGCGATCCAGGAATTGCTCGGCCATGCCTCGCTCTCGACCACGCAGATCTATACCGCGGTCGACACCGAGCGGCTGCTCGACGCCTACAAAGCGGCGCACCCAAGGGCCTGACCATCCGTTTGAACGCACTGCCTGCCAGCCGCGACCAAGCGTCATGACACAGACCACCATCGCCAAGCGCTTCATCCTGCCTGCCGTCCTGATGCTCGGATTGCTCGCTCCGGCGAGCGCCTCAGGCGCCATGTCCTGCGAGGCCAGCGACAAATCGGTGACGTTTTCCGCCGGCTCCGGCCTCAGCCGCGGCGGCGGCCAGTTCCTCAACCTGAAGGGCCAGCTTCGGATCAACGCGCCCGGCGTGCCGCAGGATCTGCGCAAGCTCGATCTCGGCGAGGACGACGTCACGCAGAAATGGCTGTACGGCAAGGAGCTGAAGCTGCGCTTCTATCGCGAGCGCGACAGCAAGCTGCCGCACGGCACGCTCGAATTCGTGGTGGAGACGCGCGAATCCAAGGACGACGAAGACACCTATACCGGCACCTATCTGCTGTGGGTGCTGAGCCATGAGTCGGACAAGGACAATGACGGCAAGCGCGTGACCTTGCGCGGCCGCGTGACCTGCAGCACGGGCGAGTAAAGCTGCGCATCCAATAGCGTGATGTTGATTTCTTACCTCCCCCTGCAAGGGGG
>JAEWCJ010000294.1 GCA_023390695.1 Pseudomonadota bacterium
GCTTTGTGACTTCCGCTGCAATGTCATTGATGCGTTCGCGCAGCAGCGCATTCTCGACGCGCTCCGCCGCCCAGCTCGATTCGGCATCGCGTTTCATCGCCGAAATGTCGTGCTCCAGTTTGGTGCGTTCGGCCTTGATCCGCGCCAGTTCGGCGCTCGTTTCGCTGTGTTGTTTCCGTGTTGAGGCGATGTCCTCGCGCAGGCTGGTTTCGCTTTGCCTGCTGTCCGCGAGTTCCTTGCGCAAGGCCGTGCATTCAAATTCCCGTTCCGTGAGCGTGCGGCCCTGATCGGCGACCCGGGATTCAAGCTCTTGCACACGCCGTGCAAAGGCTGCGGTTTCGTCCGTCTGCTTCGCAAGCTGCTCCTCGAGTCGGGAAATATTGGTGCTTAAATTCTGCGCGCGGCTCCGCTCGTCGTGCAATTGCTTTGTTGTCTCGGAGACTGCGTGACTCTCGCGTTCGAGGCGTTCCTTGGTGGACTTAATGTCGCGTTCGTAGTCCTCGATGCGCAACTTCAGCGCGTCGATCTGAGTCCTCAGCGCTACCAATTCGATACGCTGACCGTCGTTTTCCGCCTTGTATTCGCCAAGTTCGGCAGAAAGCCGGGCACGTTCTGCTTCCTTGTCTGCCAGTGAACGCTCGGTTTCCTGCAGTACCGAGGTCTTGGCCGCATATTCCTCTTCGATCGTGCGGATTTGCTCCTGCAGAGATTTTTCCCGTGTCTCGAGTGCGAGGATCGTTGCGCCCTTGTCGTCCAGTTCCAGCTTGAGGCGGTTAATGGCATCGGTCTTCTTGCCAAGCTCCGCGAGTTGGCTCGTGGTCTTGGCCTTCAACTGGTCCACACTCATCTCGAGCCGCCGCGTGGACATTGCGAATTCGGCCCGCAACTGATCCTTGTCGGCTTGGATTTCAGCCATGGATAGCGGTGTGGATGCTTCCAGCCGGCGTATGGTCAGGCGGACCGCGCGTGCGTGAACAAGGGGAATAAAGATGATGGCGAGCAGACTGGCGAGCAGAAAGCCGATGCCGAGATACATGGCCGGCTCGATCATGGTCCTACTCCAAGCCCACTGAAAAACGCTGTCATGACAAGACCATGCAGACAAAAGCCATCATCGGGAACCGCCGATTACCCTAAACCGGGAGGCGGGGGTGGTGAAGCATTTCTTGCCGCAGATGCGAATGTCCCCAGTAGAGCCCCCCTGTTCCAATGTCAGAACGGATTCCACGTGGGACGAGGGGTGAATTTCAGGTAGCCGATATTGGCGCCGAGCCTGAAGCCGACACCCGAACGAATCGGCACCAGAACCACGTTATTCGCGGTGAGTGCCGTCATGCCGAACCCCCCGATGAAATAGGCCGAGCCGTCGATTCCCGCGTACCGCTCGTAGATCGCCTCGGTGGCCGGCAGGTTGTAGACCAGCATCATGGTACGGGCGCCATCGCCACCGGCGTCGAAACCGAGCGAGGGGCCTTGCCAGAATACCCGCAGGTCGCCGGCATTCTTAGTGAAGAGGGTGCCCTCGCCATAGCGCAGCCCGGCGACAAAGGCGCCGCTGGCCTCCTCGCCGAGGATATAGCCATTGGGCAGGCCCCACTGGCTGAAGGCTTTTTCGACTACCTGTGCCAGGCCGCGTGAGACACCCCCGAAAAAGCGATGGCCGGCGTCCAGAATCTCGTTGGAGGAATACTGGCTCTGTTGCGCGGCGGCAGGCTGGGCAGCCAGGCCGACCAGAAGCACGACCAGGCCGATACACCGAATTACCATACGCATTGAGTGCTCCATCGCTTGCGATCAAAGAAGGGGGCCGCTTAACCCGATACTCACGGTGAAGCCGCTAAGGCTTCGGGCGTCCGAATCGGAACACTTATGGACCGAATCATGACCACACTGCGCCGTCAACGCATCGGCCTGTTGGCAAGTCGAGGCCTCGGGCCGCTCGGTTTGATCCTATGCCTGGTCATGGCCTTGGCCCCATATGGCCGGGCGGAGGTCACCGAGCGAGTTGTGACCGACCCGCGGACCGGTCTCGCCATCAGCGGATTTGACCCCGTTGCCTATTTCACCGACGGCAAGCCGAGCCTCGGGAGGGCCGATTTCGAATACCGGGCGGAGGGCGTGGTCTGGCGGTTCCGCAATGATGCAAATCGCGCCGCTTTTGCCGGGGCAATTCACGTCTATCGTCCCCGTTTCGGAGGGTACGATCCGGTCGCGGTGGGGCGAGGCGTGGCGACAGCGGGACATCCGGAAATCTGGGCCATTTCAGGCGCCCGGCTTTACCTCTTCTACGATGAACAGGCGCGTAGCACCTTTCTCCGTAATCCGGACGAAGTGATCCGCATCGCCGATCAAAGATGGGTCGAGGTGCTCGGCACCTTGGTGCCTTGAGCACTAACCCGAGACATTAGGCATCGCTGGCGGGCGCCCCCATGCGATGAAGTCAGGGATACGCAAGCCGCGAGCAAACTGACCGTAAGTCAGCGGGGCACCGTCCGGGGTCAGCACCGCGCCGCCGGCGGCCGTCAGGATTGCATCGCCAGCGGCGACATCCCATTCCATCGTCGGGGCAAGCCGGGGATAAATGTCCGCGGCCCCTTCCGCCACCCGGCAGAATTTCAGCGCCGACCCGCAGGGCTCCGTCGCGATGCCCGGGCGGTTTCTGAGCCAGGCAGCCGTTCTTTCGTCGAGATGCGAGCGGCTGACAAGCGCGCGCAAGCGGTCCCCGCGGGGGGGTGTGGTGCGGATTTCGATCCTGTCGCGGGCGTTCTGCGGCGTAGCGCCGGGCGTAAGCCGCAATCGCTCGGCGCCTTTGCCCGCTTTGCCGCACCAGATCAATTGCAAGGACGGCGCCGATACCAGTCCAAAGACCGGACGCCCTTCAACGATAAGCGCAAGATTGATGGTGAATTCATCGTGTCCCGCGATGAATTCGCGGGTGCCATCGAGCGGATCGACCAATGCGAAGGCAGAGGCAACGGGTCGGGGCGCGGAGGCTGCTGCGGCCTCTTCCGAAATGACGTCGAGACCCGGAAGCAGGCGGCTCAGGCCCTCCGCGATGATCTCCTCCGACGCTTCATCTGCCGCAGTGACCGGGCTGGCGTCGGCCTTTTGCCGCACAGTCATTGCACCCGAGCGGATATCCATCACAGCTTTGCATGCGCGCGAGACCAGTGCGGTCAATTCGTCCGCAAGACGTGGATCAAGAAAATCCCTCGCTTGCCTCGGTTCCATAAGGTCACAACCCATTGCTTGCACGGCATCCTCTGTCGCCGCATGCCTTGGCGGGGCAACGGCTGCAGTGTATCAAAACCGGAGGCTTCGCCACGTTCATCTGATTCGTTTGTCCGCGTCACCGCTACCCGGAGACAGGTTCATGACTACCCCCGCAAATCTCGAATCGCTCGATCTTGCCGCATTGCTGTGCTCGCGGGTGTGTCACGATCTCATCAGTCCGGTCGGCGCGATCGTCAATGGCCTTGAGGTCATGGAGGATGACAACGATCAGGAGACCAGGGATTTCGCCCTCGAACTGATCAAGAAAAGCGTGAAGACGGCCTCCGCCCGCTTGCAGTTCTGTCGCCTGGCCTTCGGTGCCGCCGGCTCCGCCGGAGCCCAGATCGACCTCGGTGACGCCGAAAAGGTCTCGCGCGGTTTTTTCGAGGACGACAAGACCAAGCTGACATGGAATTTGCCGCGTGCCCTCCTGGGCAAGAACCGGGTCAAACTGCTCCTGAACATGCTGGTAATTGCCGGTCAGACCATCCCGCGCGGTGGGATGCTGACGGTCGACCCGGTCGGCGGCGGTGATGATCTGACCTTCAAGGTGAGCGCAACCGGCATCAATGCCAAAATTCCGCAGACCATCCCGATGCTCCTGAATGGCGGGACGCATGATGGCGCCGTCGATGCCCACGCCATCCAGCCGTTCTATACCGGCCTCCTGGCCAGGCATTGCGGCCTGTCCGTCGCAATTGCGCTCGAAGGTGAAACCGCGGTGCTGACGGCGCACTGAAACACGCTGACACCGATTGCATTTGAGCGTTTGCGCGGGTGTCGCCATTAACAAGCCGTTAATTGCTTGTTGGCGCTTGGCCTTACCCAAAATTTAATCGTTACCGAACACACTCCATGCCGGCCGATGGGTGGAGGCGCGCCAGTTTCTGGTGCGCCCAAGGCGTGGGTGTATGGACGAGTTACTGCGCGAGTTCCTAACGGAAACCAACGAAAGCCTCGACGTCGTCGATGTCGAGCTTGTGCGTTTGGAGCAGGAGCCCAATAACGCCGATATCATCGCCAACGTCTTCCGGCTCGTTCATACGATCAAGGGGACTTGCGGATTTCTGAGTTTGCCGCGGCTCGCCGCACTCGCGCATGCTGCCGAATCCATGATCGGAAAATTCCGTGACGGAGCACCGGTGACGGGCGCGGCTATCACCCTCATCCTGTCCACCATTGACCGCATCAAGAGCATCCTCGAGGCGCTCGAGACCGAGCAACGCGAGCCGGACGGCAACGACGCCGATCTTATCGGCATGCTCGACCGACTGGCGGCGGAGGGGACGCAATCCGAACCGGTCGCCCACACCACGGGCTCGCTCGTCTATCAGGTGCTGGAGCGGCCGCTGCGTCCCGGCGAGGTATCGCTTGACGAGCTTGAACGGGTGTTTCGCGAAACGCCCGGTCCCTCGGCGAGCGCCGAGCAGGACGTCAGGGAGGAGGATAGGGCGGACGCCCGGATCGCCAATCAATCGATCCGGGTCAATGTGGGTACGCTTGAGCACCTGATGACCATGGTGTCGGAGCTGGTGCTCACCCGCAATCAGCTTCTCGAACTCGCGCGCCGTCAATCGGAAACCGAATTCAAGGTGCCGCTGCAGCGGCTGTCGCACGTCACCGCTGAGCTGCAGGAAAGCGTCATGAAGACGCGCATGCAGCCCATCGGCAACGCCTGGCAAAAGTTGCCCCGGATCGTGCGCGATCTGGCGGCCGAGCTGGGCAAGCACATTGAGCTCGAAATGCACGGAGCCGACACCGAGCTCGATCGTCAGGTGCTGGATCGGATCAAGGATCCGCTCACGCACATGATCCGCAATTCGGCTGACCATGGCATCGAATTTCCGCGTGAACGCGTGGCAGCCGGCAAGCCGGAGAAAGGCACGATCCGGCTGACGGCCTATCATGAAGGCGGGCACATCATTATCGAGATGGCCGACGATGGACAGGGCCTGAACACCGCACGCATCAAGGCGAAGGCGATTGCGCTGGGATTGGCCAGCGAAAGCGAAATTGCGAAAATGTCGGAAGCGCAGATCCACCGCTTCATTTTCGCGCCGGGATTTTCGACGGCGGCCCAGATCACCAGCATTTCCGGGCGCGGTGTCGGCATGGACGTCGTCCAGAACAACATCGACCAGATCGGCGGTGTTATCGATGTCAAGTCGGTGAGCGGCGAGGGTTCTGTCTTCACCATCAAGATCCCGCTGACGCTGGCGATTATCTCTGCTCTGATTATCTCATCCGGTGGCGAGCGCTTTGCCGTGCCCCAGCTCGCCGTGGTAGAACTGGTGCGGGTGAAGAAAGGCTCCGAGCACAAAATCGAGCGCATCAAGGATACGCCGGTGCTCCGGCTGCGGAACAAGCTGTTGCCGCTTGTCTATCTCAGCAAATTGCTGCGGCTCGGGGACAATCCCGACGCCGAATCCGACAGTGGATTTGTCGTTGTAATGCAGGTGGGCGCGCACAGTTTCGGTATGGTTGTGGACGGGGTATTCCATACCGAGGAAATCGTGGTCAAGCCGATGGCGACGCGTCTCCGGCATATCGGCAGCTTTTCCGGCAACACCATTCTGGGCGACGGATCGGTCATCATGATTCTCGATCCGAATGGGGTGGCCAATTCATTCGGTTCGGCCATCACTCAGGTGCCGAAGGTCGATGAGGTTGCCGTAGATATTTCAAATCGGGAGCAGAGCGAGAAGAAGACCTCGCTGCTGGTCTTCCGCGCCGGTTCGGTTTCACCGAAGGCCGTCCCATTGTCGCTGGTGACGCGACTGGAAGAAATCGACGTCAAGAAGATCGAGATCGCGAATTCCAGGCATATGGTTCAGTATCGCGGGCATCTGATGCCGCTGATCCAGGTCAATAGTGACGTCCGGATCAGGGATGACGGTACGCAACCGCTGCTCGTTTTCTCAGATGGCGCTCGCTCGATGGCGCTGGTCGTGGACCAGATCGTCGATATTGTGGAAGACACGCTCGAAATCGAAGTGGTCAGCGATCGTCCGGGGGTGCTGGGTTCGGCTATCGTCAAGGGCGAAGCAACCGAAATCATCGATGTCGGTCATTTCCTGCCACAGGCTTTCGCGGACTGGTTCCGCCGCAAGGATGTACGCACGACCGATGCCCGGCGCAGCATCCTCTTTGTCGAAGATTCTTCTTTCTTCCGCAATATGCTGGCTCCCGTCCTCACGGCTGCGGGGTACAGCGTGACCATGGCCACCGGCGGACAGGAAGCCCTGGCGTTTTTGAAGTCGGGCTCGCATTTCGATGCGGTCGTGACAGACCTCGACATGCCGGATATGGACGGGCTCGCGCTCGCGGCCGCGATTCAGGCCGACGAGAAGTCGGCCGGCATCCCGCTGATCGCGTTGTCGTCAGCTGCGACCGATGACGCGATCGCGCGCGTTCGCCGCGCCGGATTCCACGATTTTGTTGCCAAGTTTGATCGACAGGGGCTGGTTGCTGCCCTGAAAGAGCAGATCACGAATGTCCATAAGGCGGCGTGAGCGCGAACAATGACAAGCGACACACAGTCCGAAACCATCCTTGAATATGTGACTGTGACGATTGGCGGCCAGTTGTTTGGTCTGCCGATCGGGCAGGTGCAGGATGTTTTTGTGCCAGGCCGCATGACGCCGGTGCCGCTGGCGCCCGAAGAGATCGCCGGTGTGCTCAACCTGCGCGGTCGGATCGTGACAGCGATCGACATGCGTTGCCGGCTTGGACTGCCGGCGCACGATCTGCGCCAGAATTCAATGGCGGTGGGAATCGATCTCAATGGTGAGTCCTACGGACTCATCATTGATGCGGTCGGGGAAGTTCTCAAGCTGCGCGAAAATACCCGCGAAACGGTCCCTATAAATCTCGATAGCCGGCTGGCGCAAGTGGCGGCCGCTGTCCACCGTCTTGAGCGTGAACTTCTGGTTGTACTCGATGTCGGTCGTTTGCTCGACGTCAGGCCGCGTGACATGGCGGCCTGATATCAGTGGTGCAACGAACGAATTCAGGCGCGGCGGCGCCCGCGAAAGTGAGGATGTGATGAAGACATGTCTCGTCGTTGACGATTCCAGCGTCATCCGAAAGGTGGCAAGACGCATCCTGGAGGGCCTCGACTTTCAGATCGCCGAGGCCGAGGACGGCCAGCAGGCGCTTGACGCCTGTCAGCGGCTGCTTCCGGATGCGATCTTGCTCGACTGGAACATGCCGAAAATGGACGGCTACGATTTTCTGAAGGCACTGCGGCGTTTGCCGGGAGGCGACCGTCCAAAAGTCGTTTTCTGCACCACCGAAAACGATGTCGCGCATATTGCGCGCGCGCTTCATGCCGGGGCCAATGAATACATCATGAAGCCGTTCGACAAGGAAATCGTGGAAGCAAAGCTGCAGGAAGTCGGCCTGATCTGAGACGCTTCGTAAGTTCCCTGTGTTCCTTTGTATGTTGAGTAGCGCGTATCGTGACAATTGCCATTCCAGCAGAAGAGACAGTCTCGCCCCTCGTTCTTGGGCCAATCCGGGTCATGGTGGTCGACGATTCGGCTGTCGCCCGCGGGTTGGTGCGTAGATGGGTCGAAGAGGAGCCCAATCTCGAGATCGTCGCTTCTCTGCGGACCGGGCGTGAGGCGATCGACTATCTTGACCGCACGCATCCGGACGTCGTCGTGCTCGACGTCGACATGCCCGACATGGACGGGATTTCCGCGCTTCCGTTGATGCTGAAAAAGCGGCCGGATCTCGCAGTCATCATGGCGTCGACGTTGACCCGGCGCAATGCCGAGATCACGCTCAAGGCGCTGGCTCTCGGTGCGCTTGACTATGTTCAGAAACCGGAAGCGAATGGTGTCGTCACCAGTCCGGAATTCCGTCGTGACCTGATCGCAAAAGTCCGTGAATTCGGCGCGCGCGCGCGTCGAGTTGTGCTGCGTCGGGAAAAGCCGCAGACCGAAGTGCGGCGTGTGCCCGAATTCAATGAACCCTCCATCATTCCCTTCGAGCCTGTCAGACGTCCGGAAGTCCGGCTGCGGCCATTTCCAAAGGCCACGCCGCGTGTTCTGGTGATCGGTTCTTCCACGGGCGGACCCCAGGCGCTGACGCAACTCTGCACGGGGCTTGGCCCGGTGATCGAACAGGCGCCGGTGCTGATTACCCAGCATATGCCGCCAACGTTCACGACGATTCTCGCCGAACATCTGTCGCGTGCGATTGACCGTCCGGTCCGCGAAGCCGAACATGGTGAACATATCCGTTCCGGTCACGTCTATATCGCGCCGGGCGCGCGCCACATGCGCGTCATCCGCAGGGACAATCAGGCGGTTATTGCCATCGATGACAGCCCGCCGGTGAATTTCTGCAAACCCGCGGTCGACGTGCTGTTTTCCTCTGCAGCCGATGTCTGGGGCAGCTGGGTCCTGGGATTGATCCTGACCGGGATGGGTGCGGATGGCACACGTGGTGCCGCCGATATCGTTGCCGCCGGCGGGGCGATCATTGCTCAGGATGAGGCGACCAGTGTGGTCTGGGGAATGCCCGGATCCGCTGCAGGAGCCGGTTTGTGCTCTGCCATTCTGCCGATCGAACAGATGGTGCCCAAGCTTGTGCGTATGTTTACGGCGGGGGACAGGTCGTGACCTCTAACGATTATGATTTCCTCCGCAAGCTTCTGAAGGAACGCTCGGGCCTGAGCCTGTCAGCGGACAAGCATTATCTCGTGGAAAGCCGGCTGCTCCCGGTTTCCCGCAAGGCGGGTTTGTCGGGCTTGGCTGAATTGGTGCAGAAGCTGAAGGGATTCAACGCCGAAAGGCTGACAACGGAGGTGGTCGAAGCCATGACCACCAACGAAACGTTCTTTTTCCGCGACAAGATTCCCTTCGAACATTTTCGTGATTTCATCATCCCGTCGTTGCTCGCCGCTCGCAGCAGGCATCAGCGCATTCGCATCTGGTGCGCCGCGGCATCGACCGGGCAGGAACCGTATTCGCTGGCGATGGTCCTGAAGGAAATGGAACATCAGCTCGATGGTCGTCTCGTCGAGATCCTTGCGACCGATATTTCCGTCGAGGTGCTGGAAAAGGCAAAAGCCGGCATCTACAGCCAGTTCGAGGTGCAGCGCGGGTTGCCGATCCAGATGCTGGTCAAATATTTCACCAAGGTCGGCGAGATGTGGCAGATCGCACCCGCCATCCGCGCCATGGTGCAGTTCCGGCCCTTTAACCTGCTGCACGACTTCTCGCGTTTCGGCGCATTCGATTTCGTCATGTGCCGCAATGTTCTGATCTATCTCGATCAGGCGACCAAAATCGAAATTCTCAATCGCATCAGTCGTGTCATCGCGAGCGACGGCTATCTCGTCCTCGGCGCTGCCGAGACCGTCATCGGCCTGACCAGCAACTTCAGGGCGCTGCCCGACAAGCGCGGCCTTTATGCGCCGAACAATGGGGCCGAGGCAGATGCAAATGCCGTATTGCTGAACTTTCCGGCGCCGCCACGTGCCGTGGCGGTTGCGGGCGGTGCGTAGCCAAAACGCAGCGACCCAAACAAAAACCCCGCCGGCAATGGCGGGGTTTTGTTTTTACGCTCGAGCAGCAGTTCAGGCGGGGATGCGCGTTTCCTCGTCGGAGGGCTCGCGCAACACATAGCCGCGGCCCCAGACGGTCTCGATGTAGTTCTTGCCGTTGGAAGCGTTCGCCAGCTTCTTGCGCAGCTTGCAGATGAACACGTCGATGATCTTGAGTTCGGGCTCGTCCATGCCGCCATAGAGATGGTTGAGGAACATCTCCTTGGTCAGCGTCGTGCCCTTGCGCAGCGAGAGCAGCTCGAGCATCTGGTATTCCTTGCCGGT
>JAEWCJ010000332.1 GCA_023390695.1 Pseudomonadota bacterium
TCATAGGCCTGATCGATCGCGGCCTGCAGGCGCTCACGTTCGCGAATGAATTCGCCGCGCACATAGATGTAGGCCGCAACCGCGCCCATCGCGAAGCCGGCAATCAGACAGCCTTCGATGAGCAGATGCGGATCGTGCCGCATGATCTCACGATCCTTGCAGGTCCCCGGCTCCGACTCGTCGGCATTGACCACGAGATAGCTCGGGCGGCCGTCCTTGGATTCCTTCGGCATGAACGACCATTTCAGGCCGGTCGGGAAACCCGCGCCGCCGCGGCCGCGCAGACCGGACGCCTTCATCTCGTTGATGATGTGGTCGCGGCCCTTTTCCAGGATGCCCTTGGTGCCGTCCCAGCCGCCGCGCGCCCGCGCGCCTTCGAGGCCCCAGTCATGCAGGCCGTAGAGATTCTTGAAGATACGATCCTTGTCCGCGAGCATCACTTGCGTCTCTTGTCAGAGGAATCGCCGATCGGTCCGGTCGGCACCGCGGCTTCCCGCACATTGGCGGCGGCGCCGGGCTTCTTGGCCTTGCTGTCTTTCAACGGCGCACCGGATGACTTCGGCGCGGTCGTGTAGATGGCGGGGTCGGTGAGCGTGGTCGGGCCGCCTTCCGGCGCCGACAACTGGCGGTCGATCTGCGGGCCCGGCGGCGGCACCTTGCCGGCAGCAAGGTCGTCGAGAATGCGCGCCAGGCTTTCCGGCGTCAGGTCTTCGTAGAAATCGTAATTGATCTGCGCCATCGGCGCATTCACGCAGGCGCCGAGGCATTCGACCTCGACCCATGACAGGGCGCCGTCCGCGGTCACCTCGAACTGCTCGCCGATCTTCTTCTTGCAGACCGTCTTGAGGTCCTCGGCGCCGCGCAGCATGCAGGGCGTCGTGCCGCAGAGCTGCACATGATAGCGCCCGACCGGCGCCAGATTGAACATCGTGTAAAAGGTTACGATCTCCATGACGCGGATATGCGCCATGTTGAGGAAGTCGGCGACATAGCGGATCGCCGCTTCCGGCACCCAGCCGCCGGCCTGTTCCTGCGCCTTCCAGAGCAGCGGAATGACGGCGGAGGCCTGCCGGCCATCCGGATATTTCTCAAGCTGCTTCTTCGCCCATGCGAGATTCTCAGCCGTGAAGGAGAACTCCTTCGGCTGGACTTCTGCGGGGGCTAGGCGGCGGACGGCCATCGTCTCGTTCCAGTCTTCTACACGCGATCTTGTCTAAGGAGGATTCGCAGCACGCGGACAAATTCAGTCACCGGTCCACCTCACCGAACACGATGTCGAGCGAGCCGAGAATGGCGGAGACGTCGGCCAGCATGTGGCCCTTGCAGATGAAATCCATCGCCTGCAGATGCGCGAAGCCGGGCGCGCGGATCTTGCACTTGTAGGGCTTGTTGGTGCCGTCGGCGACCAGATAGACGCCGAATTCGCCCTTCGGCGCTTCCACCGCGGCATAGACCTCGCCGGCCGGCACGTGGAAGCCTTCCGTGTAGAGCTTAAAGTGATGGATGAGCGCCTCCATGGAACGCTTCATCTCGCCGCGCTTGGGCGGCACGATCTTGTTGTCGTCGACGCTGACGCGGCCCTGCCCTTCCGGCGCGCGCAGCTTCTCGATGCACTGCTTCATGATGCGCACGGACTGGCGCATCTCCTCCATGCGGATGAGATAGCGGTCGTAGCAGTCGCCGTTCTTGCCGATCGGGATGTCGAAATCCATCTCGGCGTAGCATTCATAGGGCTGGCTCTTGCGCAGGTCCCAGGCGGCGCCGGCGCCGCGCACCATGACGCCGGAAAAGCCCCAGGCCCAGGCGTCCTCCAGCGTCACCACGCCGATATCGACGTTGCGCTGCTTGAAGATGCGGTTGCCGGTGAGCAGCTTGTCGAGATCGTCGACCGTCTTCAGGAACGGATCGCACCAGTCGTAGATGTCGTCGATCAACTTCGGCGGCAAATCCTGATGCACGCCGCCGACGCGGAAATAGGCCGCGTGCATGCGCGAGCCGGAAGCGCGCTCATAGAACACCATCAGCTTCTCGCGCTCCTCGAAGCCCCAGAGCGGCGGGGTGAGCGCGCCGACGTCCATCGCCTGCGTGGTGACGTTGAGAAGATGCGAGAGAATGCGGCCGATCTCGCTATACAGCACGCGGATCAATTGCCCGCGCCGCGGCACGGTGATGCCGAGCAGCTTTTCCGCCGCGAGGCAGAAGGCGTGCTCCTGGTTCATCGGCGCGACGTAATCAAGCCGGTCGAAATAGGGAATCGCCTGCAGATAGGTCTTCTGCTCGATCAGCTTTTCTGTGCCGCGATGCAAAAGGCCGATATGCGGATCGACGCGCTCGACGATCTCGCCGTCGAGCTCCAGCACGAGGCGCAGCACGCCGTGCGCCGCCGGATGCTGCGGTCCGAAATTGATGGTGAAGTTGCGCTCGGCAGAGGCGGTCATGGCTGCCCTTTCGCCTGACCGGCATCAGGCGGAGCAAAGGCTGCAAACACCTCAGCCCCGGTCATGGTCGTGGTGACGTTGGCAAAGTCGTAATAGGACGGCTTCTCGTCGATGAAAATCTGGCTGGTCAGCGAGAACCCGCTGCGATCGTCGAAGGCCTCCACCGACACGGCATAGAAATCCTTGCCGATCAGCCGATAGAACAGCGGCGTACCGCAGATCTTGCAGAAGCAGCGCTCCGCCCATTCCGAGGACCGGTAAATTCCGAGGCTGGACGGGTCGGCAACCTTGACGGTGTCGCCGCATTCCACCGCAAAGAACGGGCCGGCGCTCCAGCGCCGGCACATGCCGCAATGGCAGATGCCGAAGTCCTTTTCACGCGGCGCAGCGGTGAAGCGCACCGCGCCGCAGAGACAGCCGCCGCTGATCTGTTCGTACCCGCTCATGTCGCCCTCGCCGCCTTGTCCGCGACCCGCGCGTTGAACTTGTCCCACGTCACCACAGCGCGCTCATGACGGCCCTCGCCGATCACGTCGATGCCGTCATGGCCGCGCACATGAAAGGTCAGGCGCTTGCCGTCAACCGCCAGGCATTCGGCCTCGACCGTGACCGTCAGGCCGGGCGGCGTCGCCGCGAGGTGGCTGAAATCCACATGCACGCCGAGGCTGCCCTCGCCCGGCTCGAGATGCTCTTTCATCAGGTCGATGCAGGCCCATTCGAACAGGCCGACCATGTAGCCGGTCGCGAAAACCGACGGCATCGTCTGGAAATCCGCTGCTTCCGGATAGAGATGCGGGACGGTCTTGTTATCCGGCACCCGGTAGTTAAAGCGATGCTTGAGGCCGGGTTTCAGGGTGTCCTTCACGTCAGCCACCCTTCTCGCTGCCGGCTTTCTCGTCGCGAGCCTTTTCGTCGCCCGGCAGCTTGTATTCGGTGCCTTCCCACGGCGACAGGAAATCGAAATTGCGGAATTCCTGATTGAGCCGCACCGGCTCATAGACCACCCGCTTCACCGAATCGTCCCAGCGCACCTCGACGAAGCCGGTCAGCGGGAAATCCTTCCGCAAGGGATGGCCTTCAAAGCCGTAATCGGTGAGCAGACGGCGCATGTCCGGATGACCGGTGATCAGCACGCCGTAGAGATCGTAAAGCTCGCGCTCGAACCAGTCGGCGCCCGGAAACACATCTATGATGGACGGCACCGGCGTCGCCTCGTCGGTCTCCACCTTCACGCGAATGCGCGCGTTCAGCGTCGGCGACAGCAGGTGATAGACGACGTCGAAGCGCTTCTCGCGCGCTGGCCAGTCGACCGCGGTCGCATCGATGAAAGAGACAAAGCGGCAGCGCGGATCGTCGCGCAAGAAACGCATGACCTTGACGATGTCCTGCGCCTTCGCCGTCAGGGTCAGTTCCCCGACCGCAACGGCCGTACCGACAACCGATCCCGCAAGTGCGCCGGCGATGGTCTCACCAAGAGCTGAAAGCTTTTCCTGCATCGTCAACCTTCAGCGCTCGATCGTACCGACACGGCGGATCTTCTTCTGCAGCAGCAGAACGCCATACAGCAACGCTTCGGCCGTCGGGGGGCAGCCCGGAACATAGATATCGACCGGCACGATGCGGTCGCAGCCGCGCACGACCGAATAGGAGTAATGGTAATAGCCGCCGCCATTGGCGCAGCTCCCCATGGAGATGACGTAGCGCGGCTCCGGCATCTGGTCGTAGACCTTGCGCAAGGCCGGCGCCATCTTGTTGGTCAGCGTGCCGGCGACGATCATCACGTCCGATTGCCGCGGTGAAGCGCGCGGCGCGAAGCCGAATCGCTCGACGTCATAGCGCGGCATCGACAGTTGCATCATTTCGACGGCGCAGCAGGCGAGGCCGAAGGTCATCCACATCAGCGAACCGGTGCGCGCCCAGGTCACGAGATCGTCGGCAGTGGTGACCAGGAAGCCCTTGTCGGCGAGCTCGTTGTTCAGCCCGACATAGAAGGGGTCGTCCGCGCCGACCGGTTTTCCGGTCCGCGAATCGATGATTCCCTTCGCAACAGGGGCGACGACCGGGGTCATTGTGGCACTCATATCCGGCCTCTCAGGTGCGCTCTCAATCCCATTCCAGCGCCCCTTTTCTCCACTCATAGATAAAGCCGATGG
>JAEWCJ010000407.1 GCA_023390695.1 Pseudomonadota bacterium
ACATGAAGCTGGGTTTCGATCGCCGTCAGGTTCTGACCATTGGCGTTGGTGCTGCGGCCGCGGCGGCATTCGGGTTGCCGGTGTCGCCTGCTTTCGCCAAGAATGATGCCGACGAGGTGATCAGCAAATTCACCGACGGCAAGAGCGCAATCGACGGCAAGGTGAAGCTGGATCTGCCGGAGATCGCAGAGAACGGCAACACGGTTCCGATGACGGTATCGGTCGAGAGCCCGATGACCGAACAGTCCCATGTCACCGACGTGCTGGTCGTCACCGACGAAAATCCGCGCGCGGGCGTCGCCGTGTTCCATTTCTCGCCCGCCAGCGGCGTGGCCGAGGCCAATACCCGCATCCGGCTTGTGTCGACGCAGAATGTGATCGCGGTCGCGAAAATGAACGATGGCTCCTTCTATACGACCAAGAAGCTTGTGAAGGTGACGATCGGCGGTTGCGGCGGCTGAACCAGACGACGCGTCCAGACCAATTCCCGTGAGGAGAGATTTCGATGTCCGTCAAGCCGCGCATCAAGTTGGATAAGAAAGAAGCGAAGAGGGGCGACCTCGTCGAGGTGAAGGCGCTCGTCTCGCACGTCATGGAAAGCGGCCAGCGCCGGGACAGCGCCGGCAAGCCTATCCCGCGCAAGATCCTGAACAAGTTCGTCTGCACGGTGAATGGCAAGGAAGTTTTTTCCGCCGATTTCGAGCCTGCGATTTCCGCCAATCCCTATATCCAGTTCAAGTTCAAGGCGCAGGAATCTGGACCGGTGGTGCTGACCTGGGTCGACGACGATGGATCCAAGATCGTCGGCGAAGAGAAGATCACGGTGAGCTGACGGCTCGCTCGGCCCGCTCGCTCAAGCCTTTTGCCAAGTCAATGTGAGGCCGCGCATTCACCCGATGCGCGGAAGGAAGCATGCTGTCCAGACGGGATTTCCTGCAGGTTGCGGCGGCGACGGCGGCTTTGCTGCCTGCAGACTGGTCGCGTGCCTTCGCGCAGCAGAAGCTGACTCAGGAGGATTTGCTGCGGTTCGAGCCCGTCGGCAACGTGACGCTCGTCCATGTCACCGATATTCACGGGCAGTTGATGCCGCTGCTGTTCCGCGAGCCGTCGATCAATCTCGGCGTCGGCGAGGCCAAGGGTCTGGTGCCGCACATCACCGGCAAGGCCTTGCTGGACCATTACGGGATCGCGGCGGGTTCGCCGACTGCGTATGCGCTGGCGGCGGACGATTTTGCGGCGCTGGCGAAAACCTACGGCAAGTTGGGCGGCCTCGACCGCATCGCCACCATCGTCAAGGCCATTCGTGCCGAGCGCGGTGACGGCGTCGTCTTCCTGGACGGCGGCGATACCTGGCAGAACAGCTACACGTCCATGCTCAGCAAGGGCCAGGACATGGTCGATTGCATGGCGCTTCTGAAGCCCGATGCAATGACCGGGCATTGGGAATTCACGCTCGGCACCGACCGCGTCAAGGAGATCGTCGATCAACTGGGTTTCAAGTTTCTGGCCCAGAATGTCCGCGACACCGAATGGAACGAGCCGGCGTTCGAGCCGATGATCATGCTCGAGCGCGGCGGGGTCAAAATCGCCGTGATCGGGCAGGCTTTCCCCTACACGCCGATCGCCAATCCGCGCTGGATGATCCCGGACTGGTCGTTCGGCATCCGCGAAGACGAGTTGCGGACGAATGTCGAAAAGGCGCGCAAGGATGGCGCCGGTCTGGTCGTCCTGCTGTCGCATAACGGTTTCGACGTCGATCGCAAGCTGGCCTCGCGCGTGAGCGGCATCGACGTCATCCTGACCGGGCATACGCATGACGCGCTGCCCGAGGTGGTCAAGGTCGGCCGGACATTGCTGGTCGCGTCCGGCTGTCACGGCAAGTTCGTCTCCCGTCTGGATCTCGATGTCCGTGACGGCGAGGTCAAAGGCTATCGCTACAAGCTGATCCCGGTCTTTTCGGACGTGATCGCGCCCGAGCCGCAGATGGCGGCGGCGATCCGGAAAATCCGTGCTCCGCATGAGACGATGCTGCGCGACACCATCGGCCGGGCGGATTCGCTGCTCTATCGCCGCGGCAATTTCAACGGCACGCTCGATGACGTGATCTGCGAGGCGCTGCTCGCCGAGCGCGATGCCGAGATCGCCTTGTCGCCCGGCTTCCGCTGGGGCACGTCGATCCTGCCGGGTCAGGACATCACCCGCGAGGACATCTACAACGCCACCGCGATGACCTATCCCGCCGCCTATCGCATGAACATGAGCGGGGCGCGGCTGAAGGAAATCCTGGAGGATGTTGCCGACAACCTGTTCCATCCCGACCCTTATTATCAGCAGGGCGGAGACATGGTCCGCGTCGGTGGTGTGTCCTACACGATCGACGTCAATCAGACGATCGGCAACCGGATTTCCGATCTCAGGCTGCTGCGCAGCGGCAAGCCGCTGGAGGCCGACAGGGACTACACGGTCGCCGGCTGGGCCAGCGTGAATGAGGGCACCGAAGGTCCGCCGGTATGGGACGTGGTGATGAATCATATCCGCAGGAAGAAGGTTGTTGCGCCGCAAGAGAGCGGCCATGTGCGGGTTGTGGGCGGCTAAAAAATTTTTGCCAGACACATGCAAAAAATTGCATGATTTAAGAAAACGAACGTCAGGGAGCAAACGATGCCGGAACAGGAATTACCGAAATCCGGGAAGACGGCATCGCGCCGCGCGTTTCTCAGGACGGGTTTGGCTGCCGGCGGCGCTGCCGCGCTCGGACAATCGGCTTTTGCGGGTGGTGCCGGCGATCCTGCAAACCGGCCGCCCAATGTTCCCGAATGGACCCGCTCGCTGGGCGATGGCGTAGCGGTGCGCGCCTACGGCAAGCCGTCGAAACACGAAGCGCACGTGATCCGCCGTGACGTCGAATGGCTTACGGCCTCGCGCGAAAGCTCGGTCAGCTTCACTCCCATCCACGAACTTGACGGCATCATCACGCCGAACGGCCTTGGCTTCGAGCGTCATCATTCCGGAATCGCCGAAGTGGATCCTGCTGATTACCGGCTCATCATCCACGGTCTCGTCGACAAGCCGTTGATCTTCACGCTCGACGATCTCAAGCGTTTGCCGCGGGTCAATCGTCCGCATTTCTGCGAGTGTGCGGCGAATTCCGGTATGGAATGGCGCGGAGCCCAGCTTAACGGATGCCAGTACACGCACGGCATGGTGCATTGCGTGATGTACACCGGCGTGACGCTGAAGACGCTCCTCAACGAAGCCGGCCTGAAGCCGAATGCCAGATGGCTGCTGCTCGAGGGCGCCGATTCGGCCGCCATGACGCGCTCGCTGCCGTTGCAGAAGGCGCTCGACGATGTGCTGGTTGCCTATCGCATGAATGGCGAGATGCTGTATCCGGAACATGGCTATCCGGCACGCGTCGTCATTCCCGGTTGGGAGGCGAATATGTGGGTGAAGTGGCTGCGCCGCATCGAGGTCGGCGACCAGCCCTGGCATCATCGCGAGGAGACATCGAAATATACCGACCTTCTCGAAAACGGCAAGGCGCGGCGCTTTACGTTCGTGATGGATGCGAAATCCATCATCACCAGTCCCAGCCCGCAAGCGCCGATCAACCACAAGTCCGGTTTCACCGTGCTGTCGGGAATCGCCTGGTCCGGCCGTGGCAGGATCGAGCGTGTGGATGTGTCTCTGGACGGCGGCCGCAACTGGCGCCCCGCGCGCATCGACGGTCCGGTCTGGGACAAGGCGCTGACGCGTTTCTATTACGAATTCGACTGGGATGGCCGCGAGCTGCTGCTGCAATCGCGGGCGATGGACGACACCGGATACGTCCAGCCGACCAAGAGCGCATTGCGTCAGGTGCGCGGTGTGAATTCGATCTATCACAACAACGGCATCCAGACCTGGTATGTGCACAAGAATGGCGAGATCGAGAATGTCGAGATTTCCTGACCTCATCGTCGCCAGCCTTGTTGCGGCGTTGTCGATCGCGGGTGGTGCGGGAAGCGCGGCTGCGGCGCCAAAATCGCAAGCGGCTGGCGGAGAGAACGCCGCCGTCCAGAAAGTCGGGATTGGCCGTGAGGCGACGTCGGAAGAGATTTCCGGCTGGAATATCAGCGTGCGGCCGGACGGGCAGGGACTTCCGGTGGGCCGAGGCACAGTCAGCGAGGGCGAGCCGCTCTATGTCGAGCGCTGCGCCGCCTGTCATGGCGAATTTGGCGAGAGCGCCGGCCGCTGGCCGATCCTGAGTGGCGGGGTAGGCACGCTTGCCGGCCACGATCCCGTCAAGTCGATCGGATCCTACTGGCCTTTTGCCTCGACGGTGATCGACTACATCCGTCGCGCCATGCCGTTTGGTGCGTCCCAGACGCTCACCAATGACGAGCTTTACGCCATCACGGCCTATGTCCTGTATCTTAACGATGTCATCAAGGACGAGAATTTCGAGCTCAGCGAGAAGAATTTCGGAACGATCAAACTTCCCAACGAAGCCAATTTCATCGATGATGACCGCGAGATCACGGAAAAAGCGTTCTGGCGGAAAGATCCATGTATGACGAATTGCGTGCCCGGAGAGCCAAAAATCATCGGCCGGGCCCGGACCATCGACGTGACGCCGGACGCCGGGAAGGGACCCAAGGTCGAGTAATGGCGGCCCGCTTGGCAGGGATGCGCAACCTTGTTGCTGCAAGTGTCCTGACCGGCGCCGTATGGAGTGCGGTTCCGCATGTGACGGCGTCTGCCAGCGGCGAACCTGCAAAGGGCGACCGGGCCCTGGGCGAATATCTGTCGGCGGAATGTGTGACCTGCCATCAGATGAGCGGAGATTTCAAAGGCATCCCGGCCATCGTGGGCTGGCCGGAAGCCAGCTTCATCGAGATCATGCAGGAATATCGGCACAGAAAACGCCCCAACCAGGTGATGCAAATGATCGCAGGGCGGCTTTCCGAAGAAGAAATTGCTTCGCTGGCGGTCTATTTTGGAAGTTTAAAGTCGTCGCCTTGAGCTATGGAAGGGGATTGCTGAATTTCAGTGGGAGGATTTTTGATGTCGACCAGTCGCAGACAATTTCTTGGCGGTGTCGGCGCGCTCGCGGCCGCGAGCAGCCTGTCATGTCCCGCCATCGCTCAGGCCAAGCC
>JAEWCJ010000017.1 GCA_023390695.1 Pseudomonadota bacterium
TGATGTGTATAAGAGACTGGGGTTCCCGCCTTGGCGGTAACGACTCAGTGCGGGATCGTCATGTATGCCGCAGCGCCTCGATCGGATCGAGCTTGGAGGCGCGCAAGGCCGGATACCAGCCGAAGAAGATGCCGACAAGACCGGAGAACACGACGCCGATCACGATCGACATCGGCTCGATCAGCAGCGGCCAGCCGGCGGCATTGGAGATCAGATAGGCTGCGCCGACGCCGAGCATCACGCCGATGGCGCCGCCGATCGCGGACAGGCCGGTCGCCTCGAACAGGAATTGCCGCAGGATGTCCCATTGCCGCGCGCCGATGGCGAGCCGCAATCCGATCTCGCGCGTGCGCTCGGTCACCGAGACCAGCATGATATTCATGATGCCGATGCCGCCGACCGCGAGCGACACGCCGGCGACGGCGGCGAGCAGCAAGGCGAGCGTGCGGGCGCTGGCTTCGCGCGTCGCGGCGATGTCGGCGAGATTGCGGATGGTGAAATCGTCCTCGGCGCCCGGCTGCAGGCGGTGGCGCTGGCGCAGCAGCGCCTTCACTTCCTCTTCGGTGGCGCTCATGTTCTCGCCGTCGCGCACCTTCACATAGATCGAGCCGACCGCGCGCGCATTGGCCAGGTTGCGGCCGAGCACGCGCTGGCGTGCGGTGTTGAGCGGCACGAAGACGACGTCGTCCTGGTCCTGGCCCCACGTGGTCTGGCCCTTTCGCGCCATCACGCCGATGACGCGGAACGGCACGTTGCGGATGCGCAATTCATCGCCGACCGGATCGAGGCCGCCATAGAGATTGCGCGCGACCGTCTGTCCGATGATCGCGACCTGCGCGCCGCGCGCGACCTCTTCCGGCTCGAACATGCGGCCGAAATCGACATCCCAGTCGCGCGCCGCGAACCAGCCGGAATCGATGCCGAACACGCCGGTCGCCCAGTTCATGCCGCCGGCGATGAGCTGGGCGCTGCCGCGCATATTGGGCGCGACCACCTGCACGCTCGGAATCTCCGCCATGATCGCGGCGGCATCGTCGTCGGTCAGCGTGGAGGCGGCGCCGGAGCCCATGCGCACGCCGCCGGAGGTGACATTGCCCGGCGTCACGATCAGCAGGTTGGAGCCGAGGCTGCGGATCTGCGCGACCACCTGCTCGCGCGCGCCGCCGCCGACCGCGACCATGGCGATCACGGCGGCAACGCCGATGATGATGCCGAGCATGGTGAGCGCGCTGCGCAGCTTGTGCAGCCGCAATGCGTCGAGGGCGGATCGGACGGCGTCGAGCAGGGTCATGCGACGGCCTCTTCGGGATGCGGCGCGTCCTCCTGCAAAGCCGCAAGTTCGCTGGCGGCATCGGAGGGCGTCTGCCGCGTGTCGCTCAGCACGCGCCCGTCGCGGAAGCTGATCAGCCGCGAGGCGTAGCGCGGCAGGTCCGGTTCGTGGGTGACGAGGACGACGGTCGCGCCTTCGCGGTTCAGCTCCTGGAACAGGGCCATGATCTCCACCGACGTGCGGCTGTCGAGCGCGCCGGTCGGCTCGTCGGCGAGCAGCATTTTCGGGTTGTTCACGAGCGCGCGCGCCACCGCGACGCGCTGCTGCTGGCCGCCGGACAATTGCGTCGGCTTGTGATGGATGCGCTCGCCGAGGCCGACGCGGCGCAAGGCGGCTTCCGCCTTCTCGCGGCGCAGCGCGCGGTCCTCGCCGGCATAGAGCATCGGCAACTCGACATTGGCGAGGGCGTCGAGCCGGTCGAGCAGATGGAATTGCTGGAAGACGAAGCCGATCTTGCGGTTGCGCACCGCCGCCAGCGCGTCGCCGCTCAGCGACGAGATGGTTTCGCCGTCGAGCCGGTAGGTGCCGGAGGTCGGCCGGTCGAGGCATCCGATCACGTTCATGATGGTAGATTTGCCCGACCCCGAAGGGCCCATCACCGCAACGAAGTCGCCGGCATCGACCGACAGCGAGACGTCCTGCAGCGCGTGCACGGTTTCGCCGCCGAGTTGATAAAGCCGTGTCAGCCTGTTGGTCTCGATGAGTGCCATGTCGCTCTCAGAAGCCGAACCGGGGGCCGCGCTGGCTGGCGTCGGTGCGCGGTCCGCCGCCGATGATCACTTCGCGCCCGGCGTCCTGGCCGGACACGACTTCGGTCTGCGCGCCGTCGCTGGCGCCGATGCGGATGGTGACGCCCTGCGGTTTGCCGTCGGCGCCGACCACGAAGACACGCGCGCTCTGCGAGGCGCCGCCGGTCTCGGCGAGGCGCTCGCGGATGGCATTGAAGGCCGGCCGCTGCTGCTCGGTCAGAATGCCGGCGATCTTGTCGTCGAGGCCCTTGCGGATCGCGCGGGCGCGCTCGCGCCGGGCATTCTGGTCCTGCCCGCCCGTCATCGCGTTCATGAACGACTGGCGCATGTCGGCGACGGCCTCGTCGATGGCCTTGTTCTGGTCGGCGCTGAGCTTGAGCTCGGTCTTCACCGCCTCGATGAACTCGGTGACGTTGCGGTTGCCTTGCCCGGCCGGCCGGTTCGCCGACGGCGTGACGCTGGCGGCGGATCTTCCGTTCGCGGCGGGCGCGGCTTCGGTAGCGACGACCGGCGGGCGCCAGCGCAGGGCGGCATTCGGAATGCGCACCACGTCCTCGCGCCGGTCGGTCTCGATGCGCAGATTGGCGGTCATGCCCGGCAGCAATTCGCGGCGCGGATTCTCGATGGAGATGATGGTGGTGTAGATCACCACGTTGTTCACCGTCTGCGAGCCGAGCCGCACCTGCTTCACGCGGCCCTCGAAGGTGCGGCCGGGAAAGGCGTTCACGGAGAAGGTTGCGCGCTGGTCCGGCTTGATGCGGCCGACATCGGTCTCGTCGATATTGGCGGAAATCTCCATGTACCGCAGATCGTCGGCGATGCGGAACAATTCGGGCGCCTGCAGGGAGGCGGCGACGGTCTGGCCGAGCTCGACATTGCGCTGCACGATGACGCCGGAGACCGGCGAGCGGATATCGGTGTTGCGCAGATCGACCTCGATCTGCCGCACCGCGGCTTCGCGCTGCGTGATCTGCGCGGTGACGGCGGCGAGATTGCCTTGCGCCACCTGCAGTTCGGCGGCGAGGCTGGCAATCGCGGCCTTCGCCGAATTCACCTGGGCGCGCGCGGAATTCAGCGCCGCCTGCTGCGCGTCGCGGTTGGTGCGGGCGGTGTCGAGCGCCTGTTCGGCGGCATAGCCGCGCGAGCGCAATTCGCTCTGGCGCTCGAAGATGCGCTGCGTGTCGCCGAGCAGCGCCTCGTTGCGGGCGACCTGTGCTTCCACGTCGGTCACCGCGGCGCGGGCTTTCTCGGTCTCGGCCTTGACCTTTTCGATCTGGCCTTGCTGCACCAGCTTCTGCGCCCGCATCTGTTCGAGGTCGGCGCGGGCGGCGTCGAGCCGGGCGCGGATCTGGTCGGAATTCAGCCGCGCCACGACCTGGTCGGCCTTCACCTCGGAATTGTAGTCGGCGAGAATCTGCACCACCTGGCCGGACAATTGCGATCCGACGATCACCGTCGTGGTCGGGTTGATGGTGCCGGTGGCATTCACGGTGGCGACGATTTCGCCGGTTTCCGCCCTGGCGAGCCGGTAGCTGCCCTCCGCGGGCGCGCCGTTCCATTCGGCGGTGCCGTAGAGCAGCGCCGCAAGACCCAGTGCGGCTGCGATCGTGATCGCCGCGAGCCGCCGGCCGGATAGGAAACGTTGCAAGCCAGTCCTAGACATACAATCCTCACCCTCTTTGCGAAGATGTAGTCATTCCAAGAAGGTCCGTCACGTTACGATTTGGATAGGCAGTCCGGCCCCGGCAGAGCCAAAAGGCGATTGTCGCCAGATGGTTAACTAGATGAGGTTGGAGCCGATATTGACCATCAGGGCGATGATCGTGACCGAGAAGAAGAACGAGACGACGCCGTGCGCGACCACCAGACGGCGCACGCGCTTGCGGGTCACCTGCACATCGGAGACCTGGAAGGTCATCCCGATGACGAAAGAAAAATAGATGAAATCCCAGTAGTCGGGCTGCGGTTCGTTGGGAAATTTGAGGCCGCCGCCGCGCCCGACATCCTCGCCGCCGTAAAATTCATGCGCGTAATGCAGCGCGAACATGGTGTGAATGAGCAGCCACGAAAGCAGGGTGGTTGCGACCCCGAGCAGCAGGAACATCGATTGCTGCGGCTCGGGCAGATCCTTCGCGGTGCCAAGGAGACTGACGACGGCGCCCAGACTCACGGCCACGGCAAATATTGTCAGCACGAGTACCAGGATCGCGCCCTCGTCCTGATCGGCGGCGCGGTTTTTCGCACGGGTCAGCGAAAAGCGAACAATCGTGGAGAGCGCGAAACCAAGATAGAGAAGCGCGCCGGCGTTCCAGCCGGTGACCAGCCGTACCGAGAATTCCCAACGGCCTGGCAGCATCAGGAAGACGGCAACGCCCAAGAGAGCCGAGAGGAAGAGAACGCCGTGGATGCGCAGAATATGCAGAAGCGCATGCGGAGATCCGGCGCCCTTGCGGGCGCGCTGCGGATTTCCGCGCCTGGTCATTTCGACCGCTCTGCGACGAACCTGGCGGCTGTCTTCAATATGCCGGCACGATCGCCGAATGCGGAGATGGCGCTGTGCGCGTCCTTCACCAGTTCCGCAAGCCGCGCGCGTGCCGCCACAACGCCGAGGATATCGACCAGCGTCGCCTTGCCGCTGGCGGCATCCTTGCCGGTGGCCTTGCCGACGGTCGCGGCGTCGCCCTCCACATCGAGAAGGTCGTCGGCGATCTGGAAAGCCTCGCCCAGTTTTTCGCCATAGCGCGCCAGCGCCGCGCGTTCGGAGGGCTGCGCCTGGCCCAGAATGGCGCCGGCAATGCAGGCAAAGCGCAGCAGCGCGCCGGTCTTCATCGCCTGCAAGGTCGCGATGCTGCGGGCGTCGAGCGGCGTGCGGCGGGCCTCGAACCGGCCTTCGGCGGCGAGATCCAGCATCTGTCCGCCCGCCATGCCGCCCAATCCGGCCGCGCGCGCAAGCTGGCTGACCAGTTCGACGCGCGTCGCCGCGTCGGGATGCGTTTCGGGACGCGTCATGAGGTCGAACGCGAATGTCAGCAGCGAGTCGCCGGCGAGAATGGCGGTGGCTTCGTCGAAGGCCTTGTGCGCCGTGGGTTGTCCGCGGCGGAGATCGTCATTGTCCATGGCCGGCAAATCGTCGTGCACGAGCGAATAGCAATGCACGCATTCCAGCGCGGCACCTGCCATCAGCGCGCGTTCGCGCGGCACGTCGAAGAGGGCGGCGGTTTCGACCACAAGAAAGGGACGCAGCTTCTTGCCGCCCGCAAGGCTCGCGTAGCGCATCGCCTCGAGCAGGCGCGCCGGCCGCGCAATCTCGTCGGCGACGGGCTCGTCCGACAAGAGATGCCGCAGCAGCCGATCGATGTCGGCGGCGGCAGCGTCGAGACGCGCGGGAAATTCCGTTTCAGGCGAGAATATGTTCATCGGGGTGGCATCACGCCACGGAGTGGAAACCGCGTCATTGCTTGTCACATCCGGTGGGATTTTCTAGGTCTGATCGTCTCACCACGCCCGCAATTTCCAGGCCGGGACAGGGGATGCCGGATCTCACATTCTCCCGTTCGCGGCCGGGGACCGCGCGCCGGATCTTGCGGCTGCTGGTGGCGGCGGTGCTGGTCATCATCCTGCTACCCTATCTGCTGGTGCCGCTTTATCTGGTGGTGAACCCGGTTTCTATCCCGATGCTGGCCCGTTACGCCACCGGCCAGCGGGTGCTGCAGACCAACGTATCCATCGATGCCGTCCCGCGTGTCCTGCCGCTCACCGTCATCGCCGCCGAGGATGCCCGTTTCTGTTCCCATGCGGGAGTCGATTGGCAGAGCCTGCGCGCCATTGTGGCCGATGCCGACGACCTGGAGGACATGCGCGGCGGGTCCGGTATTACCCAGCAGACCGTGAAAAACCTGTTTTTCTGGTCGGGCCGCAGCTACGTCCGCACGGCGCTTGAGTTCCCGCTCAGTCTCTGGGCCGACCTGATTCTGCCCAAGCGCCGGATCATGGAAATCTACCTGAATATCGCCGAATGGGGCCCGGACGGCGAATTCGGGGGCGCGGCTGGAGCCCGCCGGGCCTTCAACAAGCCGTTGCGCGACC